>CALCEG010000108.1 GCA_937900435.1 uncultured Alphaproteobacteria bacterium | reverse complement strand
TATCTTGACCAAAGAAGAAGGTGGCCGTCATACAGCGTTCTTTAGCAACTATCGTCCACAGTTCTACTTCAGCACAACAGACGTAACAGGTACAATTACATTGCCAGCAGACAAAGAAATGGTTCTGCCAGGTGACAACGTTCGTATCACAGTGCAATTGATTGCACCTATTGCTATGGACGAAGGTCGTCGCTTTGCTATCCGTGAAGGCGGTCGCACAGTTGGTGCCGGTGTTGTATCAAAAATCATTAAATAATTAAACAGTCGTGGGCGGTGTAACTGAATTAAAAGTGTCAGTGATTACCGCCCAGACAAATATAAGGAAAACGGTAATGGTACCAACATCTAAAATTCGTATCAAGTTGACAGCGTTTGACCATCGTATCTTGATGGAATCTGTTGAAGAAATTGTAAAAACAGCAAAACGTACGGGTGCTGATGTAGTCGGCCCAGTTCGTCTGCCAACATTGATTCAAAAATTTACAGTCAACCGTTCACCACACGTTGATAAAAAATCACGCGAACAATTCGAAATCCGTAACCATAAAGCGGTCGTAGATATTGTTAATCCAACCCCTCAGACAGTAGATGCTTTGATGAAGTTGGATTTGGCATCAGGTGTTGATGTAAAAATTAAATTGTAAGGTAAATAAAGTAAACTGTTAGTGTTGGTGAATTTTATTCTGGAATTTAACCAACCTCTGACAAAATAAAAGGCATAAAAAAATGAAACGTAGCGGATTAATTACAACAAAAATTGGAATGACGCGTCTGTATGACGATGGCGGTGTTGCACATCCTGTAACAGTTTTGGCTGTCGGTGATTGCGCAGTTATTGGAAATCGTACCCAAGAAAAAAATGGGTATGTCGCAAATATATTGGGTTTGCGTGAAGCAAAAGCAAAACACGTTGCAAAACCACAACTGGTCGCAGCAGAAAAAGCAGGCGTTAAGCCATATCGCAAGGTTGTAGAATTCCGTGTATCGGATGATTGTGTTATCCCAGCAGGGACACAATTAGTAGCATCTCATTTTGTTGCCGGTCAATTCGTTGATGTGCAAGCAACAAGTAAAGGTAAAGGCTATCAAGGTGGTATGAAACGTCATAACTTTGGTGGTAAAGAAGCATCACACGGTGTTTTGAAAGCGCATCGTTCAATCGGTAGTACTGGTATGCGTGAATGGCCAGGTCGTGTATTAAAAGGGAAAAAGATGCCTGGACAGATGGGTAATGAAACCGTAACTGTTCAGAATTTGAAAGTGTTCGGTACAGATGAAGTTGAAAACTTAATCTTCGTAGAAGGCGCAGTTCCAGGGGCAAATGGTACATTTGTTCTGGTGACAGACGCTGTAAAAAAAGAACACAAAGATTTACCAGTTCCAACAAAGTCTGTTGTTGCAGAAACGGTTGAAACTGAAACAGCAACCGAAACAGAAGCTGTGGCAGAATAATAAGTTAACAGCAAGAGTGAGGTAATTAAAATGCAATTAGATATTATTAATTTTGATGGTAAAAAAGTTGGTTCAGTTGAACTGACAGATGGCATCTTTGGGCTAGAACCACGCGCAGATATTTTACATCGTGTTGTTACATGGCAACGTGCAAAACAGCGCGCAGGTACACACGCTGTAAAATCAGTGTCTGATGTTGCTGGCAGTGGTAAAAAAGCATTCAAACAGAAAAAGACAGGTAATGCACGCCAAGGTGAAAGATACAATGTTCATATGCGTGGCGGTGGTGTTGTTCATGGGCCTGTTGTTCGTGATCACAGCATTGACTTGCCAAAGAAAATCCGTTCTTTGGGTTTGAAAATGGCTTTGTCTTCCAAGGCGAAAGATGGCGCATTGATTGTAATCGATTCTGAAAAATTAGAAGCAGCAAAAACAAATGCGTTTGCAAAACAGTTGAAAAAATTGGAAATCGCATCTGCCTTGTTTGTTGGTGCAGCAGAATTAGATGAAAACTTCAAAAAATCTGCGGCAAATATCGCAAATGTTGATGTTTTGCCAACAATTGGTTTGAATGTTTTAGATATCTTGAAACACGAAAAATTGGTATTGACTGCAGATGCGGTTAAAGCAATTGAAGCAAGATTGGCATAAATTTAAGAATTGAAGGTAAGCAAAATGGCAGAAAAAAAAGTAAGTGCAGAGAAAAAAATCGTTGCGACCGCTGGTATTTATGATATACTACGTCGTCCGATAATCTCGGAAAAGGCTGCGAAATTGTCTGAAAACAATGGTGTAGCATTCGAGGTTGCAGTTTCTGCAACCAAAGAAGATGTTGCGCGTGCAGTAGAGGCAATATATGGTGTTAAACCTTCTAAGGTTAATATCGTAGTGACAAAAGGTAAGGTAAAAACTTTCCGCGGTCGCAGCACAGGTACACAACGTACTGTAAAGAAAGCATACGTATCTTTGCCGGCAGATGCAAAACTGGATTTGTCAGCAAATATGTAGTATAATAAACGGCCTTGGCAGAGAAACCAGATTTAATGGATGCTAGTGTCAAGGTAAAAACAAAGGTAAAATAAAATGGCATTGAAACATTATAAGCCAACTACACCAGGTACACGCGGTTTGACACAGGTTGATCGCAGTGAATTGCACCGTGGTGCGCCAGAAAAGGCATTGACTGTTGGTTTGAAGTCCAAAGGTGGACGTAATAATTTTGGTCATGTAACTGTTCCTCATCAAGGGGGCGGTCATAAACGTAAATATCGTTTAATTGACTTTAAACGTAAAAAATTAGATGTTCCAGCAACAGTAGTTCGCTTGGAATATGATCCGAACCGTACCGCATTTATCGCATTGGTTGAATATGCAGATGGTATGCGTTCTTATATTTTGGCGCCGCGTGATTTGAAAGCGGGTGATGTTGTTATCTCGGCTGCGTATGCAGATATTAAGCCAGGTAATGCAATGCCATTGAAAAATATGCCAATCGGTACGATCGTTCATAACGTAGAATTAAAACCAGGTGCAGGGGGTCAATTGGCACGCAGTGCAGGTTGCTATGCACAGTTGATGGGTAAAGACGGCGTTTATGCACAGATTAAAATGAACAGTGGTGAGTTGCGTAAAGTTCATTCTGATTGTTTGGCAACAGTTGGCAGTGTTTCTAATCCAGATCAACGCAATGTCAACTTGGGTAAAGCAGGTCGCGCACGTTGGTTGGGTATTCGCCCATCAGTTCGCGGTATGGCAATGAACCCAGTAGATCACCCAATGGGTGGTGGTAATGGTCATTCTAAGGGCCACGAACCGGTATCACGTACAGGTATTCCAGCCAAGGGATATCGTACCCGTAGCAATAAACGTACTGCTAAGATGATTATTCGCAGCAGACATTTGGCGAAAAAGAAATAATAAAAAATAAACGGAGTAAATGATGTCTCGTTCAGT
The DNA here is from genome assembly GCA_937900435.1 of uncultured Alphaproteobacteria bacterium. Classification (GTDB taxonomy): domain Bacteria; phylum Pseudomonadota; class Alphaproteobacteria; order Rs-D84; family Rs-D84; genus Enterousia. The sequence goes on along the minus strand of CALCEG010000108.1, from coordinate 16,195 downwards.
ATGGAAAGGTCCTTATGTTCATCCTTCTGTTTTGAAAAAAGTAGCAGCAGCGAATGAAAAAAATGACCGTAAACCAATTAAAACCTGGTCGCGTGGTAGCACAATTATACCACAGATGGTTGGTTTGACTTTTGAAGTTCATAATGGTAATAAATTTATCCCTGTGTCAATCGTAGAAGATATGATTGGACATAAATTGGGCGAATTTGCACCAACTCGCACATTTAAAGGTCATGCCGCTAATAAGAAAGCCGCAGCAGGTAAAAAATAATATAGGGTGGTGAGTTATGACAGCAAGATATGGAATAAAAGAAAACCAAGTACGCGCATTTAATAAAATGATTCGCGTCAGTCATCAGAAGTTGAATTTGGTCTGCGATTTAGTTCGTGGTTTGCCAGTTGAACGTGCTGTTGATGTCTTGAAATTTTCAAAGAAGCGTGTCGCTGGGGAAGTTTTGAAAACTTTGTTGTCTGCAGTTGCAAATGCAGAACATAACAAAAAGTTGCCAGTTGATACTTTGTTCGTCAAAGAAATTTGGTGTGGTAAAGCGTTAACAATGAAACGTATTATGCCAGGACCTCGTGGCAGTGCACGTCCAATTCTGAAACCTTTTTCAAATTTGACAATCGTTTTGGAATCAGGTACAGCACCTTCTAAGAAAAAAGTAAAAAAAGAAACAACAAAATAAATTAAGTCGTAGTGGGGCGGTATGGAATTTCGATTCCTGAATAAAGTCGAAAGACTTCAAGAACGCCCCCTGTAAAAATTAAGGAAAAAGAAAATGGGACAGAAAGTATCACCAATTTCATTGCGTGAGTTTATTAATAAAATTACAGATTCACGTTGGATTGCAGGTAAAAAAGACTATGCTGCATTGTTGGCAGAGGACGTTAAAATCCGCAAATTTATTGAAAAGAAATTAAAAAAAGCTGGATTGGCAAAAGTTGTTATTGAACGTTTTGCTAAGAAAGTTGTTGTAACTATTCATACCTCTAGACCGGGGATGATTATTGGTAAGAACGGTGCTGATATCGAAACTTTGCGTAATGATATCAAGAAATTGGTTAAAAATGACCAAGTTGTCGTAAATATTTACGAAGTTCGCCGTCCTGACCTAAATGCGCAATTGGTTGCGCAAAGCATTGCACAGCAAATTGAAGGTCGTGTTTCATTCAAACGCGCAATGAAAAAAGCGGTGCAAAATGCTCAAAAAGCAGGCGCTCAGGGTATTAAAGTTATGTGCTCGGGTCGTTTGAATGGTGCTGAAATCGCACGAAGCGAACAAATCCGCGAAGGTCGTATCCCATTGCATACATTGCGTGCAGATATTGACTATGCGTCAATTCAGGCAAAAACAACATACGGTGTTATCGGTGTAAAAGTTTGGATTTATACTGGTGATGTTGTTAATAAAGAAAAATTGGCTTCTGAAATGGCGCGTCCGACAGAATATGCCGGCAGCAGCGAAAGAAAGCACAAATAATAATTAAAACTAATTATTAGAAATTAAGGATTTGTATTATGTTAATGCCAAATAAAACAAAATTTCGCAAACAGCACAAAGGCCGTATTCACGGTGTTGCGAAAGGTGGCAGTGAATTAGCATTTGGTTCTTTTGGATTAAAGGCTATGTCACCAGAACGTGTAACAGCACGTCAAATCGAAGCAGCGCGTCGCGCAATCACTCGTCATATGAGACGTATGGGTAAGTTGTGGATTCGTATATTCCCAGATGTTCCTGTTACTAAAAAACCTGCCGAAGTTCGTATGGGTAAAGGTAAAGGCGCTGTTGAATATTGGGTATGTCGTGTAAAACCAGGACGTATCATGTTCGAATTAGACGGTGTTAAACCAGAAGTTGCATACGAAGCGTTTGCATTGGCGGCAGCAAAGTTGCCAGTTAAGACGAAAATCGTTGAACGTAAAGTTAACTAATTAAATTGCTTTGTTCGGTTCTATCGAATACAAGATAAAAAAGGTAGCTAAAAATGGCAGAAAAAAAAGTTGAAAATGAATTGACGATGGAAGCATTGGAAAGCAAATTGGTTGATTTGAAAAAAGAACAAATGAATCAACGCTTTCAACATGCTGCAGGTCAGATGCCAAAAACACATGTTATGCGTCAGACTCGTCGTGAAATTGCTCGCGTTAAAACAAAATTAAATGCGGCAAAAAAATAATAATTGCTGATTTTTGTTGATATTTCTAAAAAATTAGTTAATATTAACGGGTCAGAAAAAAGAGAACAAGGATTTAATCCGCGGGTTTTATGTGCTTTTTTTGTGTAAAACACTGTAAAATCCGTTGGTTAAACGAACAGTATAAGGACAATAGTTATGCCAAGACGTATACTGCAAGGAACAGTTGTAAGTACAGCAAACGACAAAACAGTTGTCGTAGAAGTGGAACGTCGTTTCCGTCATCCGCTGTATGGTAAGTTCGTTAAGCAGAATAAAAAATATAAAGCGCACGATGAAAACAACGAATTTAAAGTTGGTGAAATCGTTGCAATTGAAGAACATCGTCCAATCTCTAAGACTAAGTCTTGGGTTGTTAAGGGGCGCGTTGGTGTTTCCAAAGACGATGCAGTAGAAGTCGTTGACTAATAATCAACAGGTTCTTTGAGGTCGGTTCGGGATTTATTTGGCGACAGTCGGAACCTATAACAAAGCAACAGGGGATTGCCTTGGTTGCAGGAAAAGGATTAAAGTTATGATACAAAATGAAACAGTTATGACAGTTGCGGATAACAGTGGTGCGCGTAAAGCAATGTGCATCAAGGTTTTGGGTGGTTCTCATCGCCGTTATGCAACTGTTGGCGATAAAATAGTTGTCGCTATTAAAGAAGCCATTCCACGTGGTAAAGTTCAAAAGGGTACAGTACAACGTGCAATTATCGTTCGTACAAAGTTCCCAGTTAAACGTCCAGACGGTTCTATCATCCGTTTTGATGATAATGCGGTTGTTTTGATTAACAAGAACAACTTTGAACCAATTGGAACGCGTATCTTTGGACCAATTGCCCGCGAAGTTCGTCGTAAATACGATGTTCAGAAAATCGTGTCTTTGGCACCAGAAGTAATATAATAACAGATGGAAGGTCATAAAATGAAAATTAAAAAAGGCGATGAAGTCGTAGTTATTTCAGGGAAATATAAAGGCGTCAAAGGTAAAGTGCTGGAAGCGCGCCCAACAGAAGAACGTGTTGTTGTCGAAGGTGTTAACCGCCGTAAGTGGCATGTTAAACCGACACAAGAACAACCAGGTCATATTATTGATCGCGAAGCACCAATCCATGTATCTAATGTTGCAATAGTTGATCCAAAGACTAAAAAGGCGACACGCGTTGGATACAAAATGGAAAATGGTAAAAAGGTTCGCGTTGCAAAAAAATCTGGTGCGGAAATATAAGTTTAGTAAATTGTTGCCCGCTGTTACGGGAACACAACATTAAGGAAAAAAGAAATGCAAAGCAGATTGCGTGAAATTTATGAAAAAGACATTGTGCCAGAATTGGTTAAAGAATTCGGGTACAAAAATGCATTGGCAGTTCCAAAACTGACAAAAATTGTTTTGAATATGGGCGTTGGTGAAGCGGTTTCTGATAAAAAGAAATTAGATGCTGCTGTCGCAGATTTGACGGCGATTGCCGCACAGAAGTCTGTTGTTACACGCGCTAAGAAATCTATTGCGACATATCGTTTACGCGAAGGTCAAGCGATTGGTACAAAAGTTACTTTGCGTGGCAAAAGAATGTATGATTTCTTGGATAAACTGATTACAGTGGCTTTACCACGCGTAAAAGACTTTCGTGGGTTGTCAAAATCTAAGTTCGATGGTCGTGGTAATTATGCCTTTGGTATCAAAGAACATTTGATTTTCCCAGAAATTTCTGTTGATAAAATTGATGCAATTCGCGGTATGGATATCGTAATTGCAACAACTGCAAAAACAGATGATGAAGCACGTGCATTGCTGACTAAAATCGGCTTGCCATTGGTTTTGAAATAATTAAAAAAGGTAAAAAAAGATGGCTAAATTAGCGTTAATCAATAAACAAAAAAGACGTGAAAAGCTGGTGGCGCAATATGCAAAAAAGCGTGAAACAATCAAGGCTAAAATGTCTGTTAATGCAACACCAGAAGAAAGAATTGATGCAATGAAAAAGTTGGCAAAGTTGCCACGCAATGCAAACCCAACACGTTTGCGCAATCGTTGCAGTGTTACAGGTCGTTCTCGCGGGTTTTCGCGCTTGTTCGGTCTGTGTCGTCAGCAGGTTCGTACAATGGCAAGCGAAGGTAAATTGCCAGGTGTACGCAAGTCTAGCTGGTAATTAGTAAACAACCTCAACTGTGGACAATGCAGTTGTAGATAAACAGGCAGAACTTAATGTTCTGTGATGTGTAAGGAGTAAAAGATGTCATTATCACACCCAATTGGCGATATGATTACTCGTATTCGTAATGGACAGAATGCTGGGAAAGAATCAATCGTCGTTCCAAACAGCAAATTGCGTCAAGCGGTATTGGCTGTTTTAAAAGATGAAGGTTTTATTACAGATTTTCGTAACGAAAAAATTGATGAACACCGTTCTAATTTAATCGTTGAATTGAAGTATGTTGGCGGAAATGGTGCAATCCAAGAAATTTCCGTAGTGTCTAAGCCTGGACGCCGCGTATATTCAAGCAGTGCAAAAATGCCAAAAGTATTAAATGGTTTGGGTATTGCAATTGTGTCTACACCAAATGGTGTTATGACTGATCACAAAGCGCGCTTGATGAATGTCGGTGGCGAAGTATTGTGCAAGGTTATATAATAGAAGCGAGGATTGAATTATGTCACGTGCAGGAAAATATCCAGTTAAATTACATGATGGTGTTACAGTTGCAATTGCAGACAACGTCATTGTTGTAAAGGGACCAAAAGGTGAATTGTCTTTGCCTTTGGATACAAAAAATGCTGGCTTGGTCGATGTTGTTATCGAAGAAGGTCAGGTAGTTATTAATCCAAAAGATGCAGAAGAAAAATCTTCACGCACAATGTGGGGCACAATGGCACGCAATATTCGTAATGCAGTCGAAGGTGTGTCAAAGGGTTTTGAAAAGCCTATGTATATGAAAGGTGTTGGTTATAAAGCATCTGTAAAGGGTAATCAGTTGGTATTGGTTGCTGGTTATTCACACGATGTTGTTATGGACATCCCACAGGGCTTGACAGTTGTTATGGGTGAAACACCAACTGAATTTATCGTAAAAGGTATGGATAAATGTTTGGTTGGTCAGTTTGCTGATAAGATTCACAAGGTTCGTAAACCAGATCCATACAAGGGTAAAGGTATCTTCTATAAGGGCGAAAGAATCCGCCGCAAAGAAGGTAAGAAGAAATAATAATTAACTTTGATTTCCGCTGTTACGGAAATCGCAAAAAAGGAAAAAGAAAATGTTGAAACATTTGTCTACAGAAGAAAGACGTACACTGGCAAATCGTGGTGCGTTGAAAAGAAAAAATCCTGGCAAGATTCGTTTGTCAGTTTTCCGTTCTGGTCGTCATATTGAAATCCAAGCAATTGATGACACAAAAGGGCATACAATTTGTGCTGCTTCGTCCAAAGAAAAGGGCTTTGCTGGCAAGGGTTGGAATGTCGCAGGTGCAGAATTGGTTGGCAAAGCATTTGCAGAACGCGTAGTGGCGGCAAATATTGCTGAAAATTGTTATTTTGATCGTGGTGGTTATCGCTATCATGGTCGCGTAAAGGCACTGTGCGAAGCAATCCGCGCAGGTGGTGTAAGAATATAATTGGAATAAGACGGAGTATATAAATGGCACGTTTTGATGATAAAAAATTGCAGACGGATAACTTGGTAGATAAATTGGTTTCTATCAATCGTGTATCTAAGACTGTAAAAGGCGGTCGTAATATGTCTTTCTCGGCCTTGGTTGTGGTCGGTGATAAGGCAGGACGCGTTGGTTTTGGTAAAGGTAAAGCCTTGGAAGTGCAAGCAGCAGTGCAAAAAGCGACAAAGGCAGCAAAAGCAAAAATGATGCGTGTTCCTTTGAAAGAAGGTCGCACATTGCACCATGATAGTGCGGCAAAATACGGCGCAAGTAAGTTGGTTGTACGCAGTGCTGTTCCTGGTACCGGTATCATCGCAGGTGGTGCGTTGCGTGCGGTATTCGAATGTTTAGGTGTACAGGACGTTGTTGTTAAATCACAAGGTTCTAATAATCCAAACAATATGATTCGTGCAGCTTTCTTGGCGTTTAACAAGATGAATTCGCCAAAAACAGTTGCAGCGCGTCGTGGAAAAACAGTTGCAGAAATTATCGCAGGTCGTGATGGTAAAAAATTAGAAGTCGCGACAGAAGATAAATAATCTGGACAAAAGATAATAGGAGTTTGAATTATGGCTAAAATAGTTGTAAAACAAGTTAAAAGTACTATCGGTCGTCCAGAAACCCAAGTTAAAATTGTAAAGGCTTTGGGCTTAGGGCGTGTTGGTAAAACCAAAGAAATCACAGATTCTGAATCTGTACGCGGTATGATTGCCAAAGTATCGCATTTGGTAGAAGTTGCCGAGTAAAATAAATTTAACCGAGTATGTAAACAACCACTTGTTTATGTGCGAAAAAGAACTACATAGAAAGTAGTTATAGGACAAAAAGGAAAAAAAATGAAATTAAATGCATTGATGGATAATTTTGGTGCACGTCAAAGCGCAAGCCGCGTTGGTCGTGGTATGGGTTCGGGTGCTGGTAAAACAGCAGGTCGTGGTCACAAAGGTCAAAAAGCACGCAGCGGTTCACGCAAACAAGCAACTTTCCAAGGTGGACAGATGCCAATTTTGCGTCGCTTTCCAAAATTCGGCTTTAATAACCCATTTGCAAAAGAATATGTAACAATCAATTTGGGTGAAATTGAAAAGTTTATCGCAACTGGCAGAATTGACCCAAAAGAAGTTATTTCTATTGAATATTTGTTGGCACAAAAAATCGTAAATCGTAAAAAAGATGGTTTGAAGATTTTGGGTGCTGGTGAAGCAAAAACACCTGTCAATATCGTTGCGGCAAAATGGTCTAAGACCGCAGAAGCTGCGATTGTTAAGGCTGGTGGCTCAATTAAAAATAGCTAAATAAAAAATATCCGGACACCCAGTGTATTCTGGGTGTCTGTCAACGGTTAAAAGTTCATTCACATGAAATTCTTGAAAAACTTTTTTTGTAATCTTAGTGATTTGCAAAAACGTATCTTGTTTACACTGGGTGCGTTGATTGTTTATCGTATTGGCGCGTTTATTCCATTACCTGGGGTTAATGCATCGGCTGTATTGCATTTGTTCCAAGGCGACAGTGGAATGATGGGCATGTTTGATATGTTTAGCGGTGGTTCTTTGTCGCGTATGTCTGTGCTGGCATTGAATATTTTCCCATACATATCGGCTTCGATTGTGTTGCAGTTGTTAAGTGCAACCAGTAAATCATTGGGCGAATTGCGCAAAGAAGGTGAATCTGGTCGTGTGAAGATTAATCAATATACCAGATATTTGGCGGTGTTCTTGGCAGTTGTCCAGGGTTGGGCGGTTGTACGCGGATTGGAAATGATGACGCCAGTTAATGGTGTGCCTGCGGTTGTGAATCCTGGGTTCGCGTTTGAATTGTCTGCAATTATTGCCTTGGTTGGTGGTACTGTATTTGTTATGTGGTTAGCAGAACAAATTACAGCGCGTGGTATCGGGCAGGGCGCATCGTTGTTGATTTTTGCAGGTATTATCGCAGAAGTTCCTGGTGGAATCGCACAGTTGATTTCGTTAGGGTCTGTTGGACAAATTTCGCCAGCAATGATTGCATTGGTTGTTGCGTTTGTTGTAGGTATAATTGCGTTGATTGCGTTCTTTGAACAAGCGCAACGTCGTATTCAGATTTTGTACCCACGTCAAGTTATGGCAAATGGCGTAGTGAATACAAATGCGTCTTATTTGCCGATAAAAATCAATATGTCTGGGGTTATGGGGCCTGTGTTTGCGTCAAGTATTATGATGTTGCCGGCATTTATTCAACGCTTTGTACAAAGTGAAAATTTGACAGTGCAGACAATTATGGGATTCTTTACATATGGTACATGGTCTTATATCATAATGTTCACTGTGTTGATTGCGTTCTTTGCATATTTTCAAACTGCTGTTATCTTTAATTCAGAAGAAACAAGTAATAATTTGAAAAATGCAGGTGGATATGTCCCAGGGGTACGTCCGGGTGAACAAACAGTTAAATATTTGGACAATGTTGTGTCGCGTGTGACTGCGATTGGTGTTGCTTATTTAATCGTTGTTTGTGTGTTACCGATTATTTTGAATACTCATCTGGGGATGCCGTTGACAATCGGTGGAACAAGTGTATTGATTGTGGCAGGGGTTGTATTGGATACAGTAAATCAGGTACAATCTTATCTGGTTGCAAAACAGTACACAGGTGTTATTAAAAAAGCACAAAAGAAAGGTCGTTTCCGCGGATAATGTGGAAACAAAACAAGATTTGACTTTTGCCGAAAAATATATAAAATTATTTGGCAAAATAAAATAGCCCTGGGTAAAAATACTTTGGGTTTTATGGGTGAAGTGTGGGTGGACTGCGCTTCGTAAGTTAAATAAAAAGGAAAATAAAAAATGGCACGTATAGCAGGTGTTAACATTCCTTCGGAAAAACGCATTGAAATTGCGTTGCAATATATTCACGGTATTGGGCCGGCTAAATCGGCACAAATCTGTGCGGCTTTGAAATTGAAAGACGGTTTGCGCGCAAAAGATTTGACAGACGAAGATGTTATCAAAATTTCTAATTATATCGAAGATAACTTTAAAGTAGAAGGCGATGTTCGTCGTGAAGTGACAATGAACATCAAACGTTTGCAGGACTTGAAAACATATCGCGGTGTTCGTCATCGTAACCGTTTGCCAGTTCGTGGTCAACGTACACAGACAAATGCGCGTACACGCAAGGGTAAACGCGTAGTGGTCGCAGGTTCTGCAACCAAAGGGAAATAAATTTAATATAACATCACATCTGCTTGTTGTTGGCGCGTTCATGTAAGTTTTGTACACTACACTTGCCAACAACCGCGCATCTGTAATGTTCTCTTAAGTTTAATAATAAGGTAGAGATTAACACGATAGTTAATTGTAGACATCGAAAAAAGGTAAATTAAAATGGCAGTATCAAAAGCTAAAAAGAAAGTTGTAAAAAAAGTATCGCATGGCATTGCACATGTTGTTGCGACTAATAACAATACTCGTATAACAATTACAGACCAGTCTGGGGCCGTATTGACATGGGCAACCGCTGGGGCAAATAATTTTAAGGGCGCAAAGAAGTCCACACCATACGCAGCAACAGTTGTTGCAGATGCAGTTGGTAAAAAAGTCGCCGAAATGGGTATGAAAACAGTTGATGTTTTAATGCGCGGTATTGGACAAGGTCGTGAAGCTGCTGTACGTGGATTGGCAAATGCTGGTCTGATTGTGCAGTCCATTACTGATACAACGCGTATCCCACACAATGGGTGCAGACCAAAGAAAGTTCGTAGAGTTTAAGAACAAAAAAATCCCATCTGTCGATGGGATTTTATTATTTATAAAGCAGGAAAAATTATGAAAAAAAATTATAAAATTTCGATTGATGACTATAATCACTTGGTTAATGTGTTGAAAAAATCAAAAAGTCAAGAAGCGATTAATTTATTGAATAACACAATAAAACAAAGCGATAAAAAAATATTGTCAAATAAAGAATTTCTGAATAATTTAAAAATGAGCGAATTGTTTGGCGCAAATTACAAGGATGTTGTTTATTATAATTTTGATACAAAACAGTGGGTTGGTAAAAGGGTTGATTTGTCAAAACTAAAGGGCAAGTCTTATGAAATTGGCTTGTTAAGGCGTGTTTTGGAAGCAGAATGTAAAAAAATAGGGGTTGAATTGGTCGCTTTGGCAACGATACCGACGTCCGATGTGTATTATCGTGGTTGGGGTAAATGTCTAGAAAATGTAAAAAGTGATGCGTCAGGACATGTTTTGGCAGGCGTTTTAGTTTGGCGCGATAAGGCATCTGGTAAATTACAACCAATAGAAAAAAATTGGGTCCAAGGCGAATTTTTCTTGTGCGATAAAAATTCACAGGAAGAAGCAATTAATAGATTTGTTCAAGATATTATTCGATACGAAAATTTTAAACAAGGAATACTTACAGGGCAGGGACGTTGTATATAATTATATGAAATATGTCTTGTAATAAGTGTGTTTGTGGTATATCTTGGTATTAAGAACAGAAGGAGTTTTTAATGGTAAAATTTTCTGTAATTATGCCCACATTTAATAGGGCGTTTTGCATAGATAATGCAATACGGCATATTTTAAATCAAAGTCATCAAGAATTTGAACTGTTGATTATTGATGACGGGTCAGTTGATAATACAGAAACATTGATAAAAGAAAATTATTCTGACGAAATAAAGTCAGGAAAGATTGTTTATTATAAAATAATAAATAATGCAGGGGTTTGCGCCGCCAGAAATATGGGTTTGCGGTTGGCAAAAAATGAATGGATTTGTTATGCCGATACAGATAACACAGTGCGCCCAAATTTCTTGGCGACTTTTGCCAAGGCAATACAAGAAAATCCAACAGTGAAAACTTTTTATGCAAAAATGCAATATTTGGTGGCTGGTGGTTGCTTGGGACGACCGTTTGATTTTAAAGAATTGTGTCGGGGAAATTATATCGATATGGGGGTGTTTTGCCATCATAAAAGTCTGGTTGATGAATTTGGTGGTTTTGATATGAACTTAAGACGCTTGGTCGATTACGATTTGATTTTGACTTATACAAAACATTATACACCTGTGTTTATTGATGAAGTGGTAATGGATTATAACGATAAAAATGAATTTAAGCGTATTACTAATTCGGAAACAGGAAATATGCAATATATTTATCAAAAACATAATATAAAAATAAAGAAGGCCTTGTACCCAAAATGGCTGGCGCGTATAATTTGTTGCTTTATCCCCAGTCGTAAAAATCGTGATAGTTTTATGATTAATCATGTGAAGTATAAGCCTAAAAATTAAAGGAGAATTTTATGGCATTAAATTTATTAAATGATTATGCATTAAATGATTTTTTAACAGATATTTCTTTCCAGGGTAATCCACAACCAGCCAGCCAAGGCGTGCGTGGTGAATTCGAAAGTGTTGATTATGTTGTTGCACATCGTGATACTATTGCGCGCGGTATTTTAAATCAGTATGTAAAAAGAAAAATTCGCGATTATATTTTAAATCTGAAAGACGAACCTGCGTTTGTTGCTGTTGACGCCACGCAACCAGATTTGCCGGATTGGACCAAGGGTGTTTTTGCGCGTGGGGAACAGGTCTATCTGTTTAATGGCGCAAAAATGTCGGACAAACTAAAAAACGATATTACAACTGTGCGTGATTATCTGTATGACGTTGCGCTGATGTATGTTGACAAGGTTGCAAAAACGGCAGAGGCAACCAAACAAAAACCAAAGATAAGATACGATTATTTAAAGACGACAAACGAATATAATACTTTTGAACAGGCATTATCTGCCGCACAAGAATGGCACGAAAAATTAGCGCAAAATCTGGAACAGAAATTAAAAGCACAGGAAACATTAAAAAAATCACAAGTTGGGGCGCGGTTTGTGATGGCGTTGCCTGATGGGATGTCTGCGTATCAATTGACCACAGCCGAAGCGTTGGACTTTGAAAGTGAGTATATGGGGCATTGCGTAGGCAAGGGCGGATATGACCAAGGCGTCAAAGATGGAAGTCTGCAAATATATTCAATCCGCGATGAACGTGGCGAACCGCACGTCACATTTGAAGTACGCGATGGTGTAATACAGCAATGCAAGGGTAAACAAAACAAAGCGCCCATCGCAAAATATATGCCGGCAGTCCAAGCGTTTATAAAACAAAATAAATTCAAACTGGGTGGCGACAAGCGTAATACGGGGTTAATCGAACAAGATGGTGAATATTACAGCATATTTCATTTACCACAAAATTTTGTATTGCGTGATGATTTGGATTTGTCGGATATGGATTTTACGGAATTACCAGATATGTCAACCGTAACGATTCTGGGAAATTTTTATTGCAACCACAACCAATTAACCGGCCTGACAGGCGCACCAAAACATGTTGGCGGGGTTTTTAATTGCGGCAACAACCAATTAACCAGCCTGATGGGCGCGCCAGAAAACGTTGGCGGAAACTTTTATTGCTCCGACAACCAATTAACCAGCCTGAAAGGCGCACCAAAACAGGTTGACGGGGGGTTTTATTGCTACGGCAACCGATTAACCAGCCTGACAGGCGCACCAGAAAACGTTGGCGGAGATTTTTATTGCTACGACAACCAATTAACCAGCCTGACAGGCGCACCAGAAAACGTTGGCGGAGGTTTTTATTGCAGCCACAACCAATTAACCAGCCTGACAGACGCACCAAAACATGTTGGCAGGAAATTTAATTGCAACAACAACCAATTAACCAGCCTGAAAGGCGCACCAGAAAACGTTGGCGGGGATTTTGAATGCTCCGACAACCAATTAACCAGCCTGACAGGCGCACCAGAAAACGTTGGCGGAGATTTTTATTGCAGCTACAACCAATTAACCAGCCTGACAGGCGCACCAAAACATGTTGGTGGGAATTTTGATTGCAACAACAACCAATTAACCAGCCTGACAGGCGCACCAAAAAACGTTGGTGGGAATTTTATTTGCGGCCACAACCAATTAACCAGCCTGATGGGTGTACCTGAAAAAATAGGGGGAAAAATATTTTCGGACGGAAATCCATTAACGCCAGAAAAATCAAAAGCGGATATTTTTAGGCAGGGCGAAAAAAACATACCAACCCCAAACCAACAACCACCCGCTTTAGTTTTGATAGCAAACATGAACCATAAGAAATAAAAAATGCCCAAACGGGCATTTTTTATTTCTTAACTACAAAGTTCACCAACTTTTTGGGCACAACAATCGTTTTAATTATTTCCATACCTTGCAGTTTTTTATCAACCGCCGTACGCGCCTGTGCGACAATCGTTGATTCATCTGCATCTGCCGCGACAACAAATTCTGCCGCACGTTTACCATTAATCGATGCCACAACTGTTATTTCCGTATCTACTAACTTTGCAGAATCAAATGTCGGCCATGGTTGAAATACCAGCATTTCTTTATGCCCCAACTTTTCCCACATTTCTTCGGTCAAGTGTGGCGCAAACGGATTCAACATCTGCAACAATGTTTCATACGCAGGGCGGGGCATACCACCACTAAACGCATTTATAAATTCCATCATCGCAGAAATTGCCGTATTAAATTTCATATTTTCCAATCTGTCTGTAATATCTGCAATCAGACGATTAACCAAACGTTCTTGCTGTGGTGTCAGCGCATCGTCTGTCAAATTCTCTGACAAGTTTTCAACACGTTTCAAGAATCTTTCAACCCCACGCAATGTATCTTCGGACCAGTTCGCACTTTGTTCCCATGGCCCCAGATACAAAATCGCCATACGGCACGCATCCGCACCACTACGTTCCACAACATCAGAACTTGGCACTGTATTACCGCGCGATTTTGACATTTTCGAACCATCTGCCGCCATAATCAAACCATTGCTGGTACGTTTTTTATACGGTTCAACCCCTGGGACAAAACCTAAATCAGATAACGCCTTGTACCAAAAGCGCGAATACAAAACGTGGCGCGTTGTGTGTTCCATACCACCATTATAATGATCAACCGGCATCCACTTGTCTAATTGTGCGCGATTACAAAACGCATTATCATTCTTGGAATCCAAATAGCGCATAAAATACCACGAAGACCCAGCCCACTGTGGCATAGTATCTGTTTCGCGACGGGCAGGGGCCCCACAATGCGGACACGCTGTATTCACCCAATCGGTCGCGCGCGCCAATGGACCTTCGCCATCATCTGTTGGCTTATAGTCTGACATATATGGTTGCAACAACGGCAATTCAGATTCTGGCACTGGCACCCAACCACATTTTTCACAATACACCAATGGAATTGGTTCACCCCAATACATCTGACGCGAAAAACCCCAATCTTTCAATTTATATTTCTTCGTGCCACGCGCAAAACCTTGTTCATTACCGTACTTAATCGCGGCCGCAATCGCATCTTCTTTATTCATACCGTCCAAGAACGATGAATTGATATGTTCGCCATCACCTTCCCAGACCTTATCAGGCTCACCACCTGCCAAGACAGGTATTATTTCCAAACCAAACTTTTTCGCAAAATCCCAGTCGCGTCCATCGTGTGCAGGCACCGCCATAATTGCGCCAAAACCATAATCAGCCAACACATAGTCGGAAATAAACACAGGAATTTCTTTGCCGTTAAACGGATTTATCGCTTTAACACCCTTTAATTCAACACCTGTTTTTTCTTTTGTAACATCAGTACGTTCAAATTCAGACTTTGCCTTGGCAGCTGCGATATAATCTTGAACATCTGCGACATTTGTAATTTTACCTTCTGCAATCCACTTTTTAACCAGCGCGTGTTCTGGCGCAATCACACAGAACGTCACACCGAATATAGTATCAGGACGTGTTGTATAAACAGTCATTACATCATCGCCGACCTTGAAATCGACATCTGCACCGTACGAACGTCCAATCCAGTTAATCTGTTCTGTTTTGACACGTTCTGGGTAATCAACCAATGCCAAGTCATCGATTAATCTGTCTGCGTACTTTGTAATTGCCAGATTCCATTGCAATTTCATTTTCTTTTCAACAGGTCCATGACAACGTTCACAACAACCGTCTTCCAGTTCTTCATTTGTCAGATTTGTTTTACACGCTGGACACCAATTCATCGGCAATTCAGATTTATACGCCAATCCTGCCTTAAAGAATTGAATAAACATCCACTGCGTCCACTTTATAAATTCAGGATCAGACGTTGCAACCTTAGATTCTGGGTCAAAAGACAACCCCATAATCGAAATATCACGTTCAAAGATTTTAATTAATTCCGCAACAGATTCACTGGGATGCTTACCAATCTTTGTCGCATAGTTTTCTGACGAAATCCCCATTGAATCATACCCAATCGGGAACAAGACATCATAACCACGCATTCTGCGCCAACGCGCCAACACGTCCATACCCGTATATGGCAACATATGTCCAACATGCAAACCCGAACCAGATGGAAAAGGAAACTCAATCAAATTATAATACTTTTGTTTTGTTCCATCATTCTTGGGCGTAAAAGCACCCGTTTCTTGCCACTTCTTTTGCCATTTCGCTTCACGTTCATGGATTTTTTTGATGTCGTCTGCCATTTTTTTATCCTATGTTTGTATATAACCTTGGCAAATCATAGCGCGAAACACCCGTATTTTCAAGATAAAACTATCATCAAATCAACAACACAAAACGCCCATAAAAACTATAAATCATATACAAAATAAAAACAAAAATAAAAAAACTTAATACAAACAATTAAAAACACAACTTAAACTATGACTTAAACTTAAACCTTGCCAAAAACTCTGTATTACCACTGCCACCCAAAACAGGGGATTTTATCAAGCCAGCAAACACATAACCCCATTCTTCAAAGGCATTTTTTACACGCTCAATCGACCAATCGTGCCACTGTTGCGATTTTATAATCCCATTAGATTTCGCAGCGACTTCACGCGGAACTTCGAACTGCGGCTTTATCAAAACAATCACATCTTTCGCACCCCATTTTGGAAACACATCAACGATATTCGTCAACGATACAAAAGACACATCTACAACAATTAAATCAACCAACTCAATCGGGGGCAGGGTACGAATATCTGTTTTTTCCAAAGACACCACACGCGAATCCGCACGCAAATCATCCGCTAATTGATTAGACCCAACATCCACCGCATAAACGCGCGCCGCACCACGTTTTAATAAAACCTGGGTAAAACCACCGGTACTTGCACCAACATCTAAACAAATCATATTGGCTGGATTAATACGAAACTCATCCAATGCCGCCTGCAACTTCAAACTGCCGCGACCAACAGAATAGGGCAATTCACCCCCAACAATCACATCAGATTCAACAACCGCTTGA
>CALCEG010000107.1 GCA_937900435.1 uncultured Alphaproteobacteria bacterium | reverse complement strand
GTTCATATACATATCCATCATTCGTGTTGTGTCACGATAGTTTAATTTAATCACTAATTGTGAACGATTGTTCCAAACCTGGTCTTGCAACATATAACTTAAATCTGGCATAATTTCGATGTTTTCAATCACAGCCGACCATCCTGTTGCACGTTGCCAATCTTCATACATATCTGAAATCAATGCGGTGTTTAGCCATTCAACAACGTCATTTGCACGTCCTATTGGTACGACCTTTGAGTAGACATCGATAGTTAATGTGATTTGACGCATTTGTTCTTGAACTTCGATGTTATTCTTGTCGTAGTGGTGCGGATTAGAGCGTGCCTGTTTATAAGGTGCATCTTTGACAGAAAAATACATTACTGTGTCAGATTCAGGACGTGGGGTCTGGTTTGTATATGCCAAAAAGATTCTTTTTTGCGAATCTGTGCTAAAACCAAAATCCAATGCGACCTGTTCTGGTAACATTGTTGATAACAAACTGTAACAAACTTCAATACGTTTTGAATTAGTCAGCATAATCCATACCCCCTTGTGTTTTGCCACGACGTGCAAAATAAATATCAAAGTATCCATCAAAAGCCGTACCATAATTCACACCAAATGGCGAACATTTTATAACTTCGTATTCGTGTTCATTAAAAATAATTGTGTGATATTTTCCAGAATCTTTGTTTAATGGAATTTCAGTTAATGAAAAACATTCATAAACTTCGCCCTCTGCAAATTGTCCAAGACCTTTGTTACGGATTTCTTCTTCGGACAGCATTTGTGGGCTGGTCATTTCCATAAAGGTTTCATCTACAACGGTGCCGTCTGTATAATATCCGTCCTTAAAAACTTTTGTCTTGGTGCGAACTTTAATTGGATTTGTCCCCCAATTTATTTCTGGTGCACCCATAACATCCATAAAAAATTTATTCATATCATCCTCTCTTTCTTGCTGCCCATCTTCTTTCTGATAACGCTCTTTTAAAACTTGCTTCAACGATACTAAAAATCATAGAACCATCTTCTCGCGTAAATTTTACATCCTTAAGAGTGGGCACAATCTTAACGTCTTTAGATAACACCGATTCGTTGGCGGTCATTGTTGTTCGCTGTGAAAATCCAATTGTTATTTTCAATCTACCCACCCTGTAATAGAACCTTTACTCATACGACCTGTATCGTGCAAAGGTTTAGTTGTCCCTTTATTACGTAATGTCATTGGTGCATTTGGTGCAAAATTACCATTTTCCCAATTATCTTGTGCATTTTCTGCCCCGACTTCAGCTAAACCTTGCAAAAAATCATTTATGCTTAATGCTCGATTTGAGGAGGCAGAACCCGCTTTTCCTCGTTTAGCCAATCCTGCTACTAATCTTGCAATATTTTCATTAACATATTTTTTTAGATTACGGTTATATTTGCCTTCGCTCGATTCGCTTAACCAAGGACGCGGTGGAATTGCTGATAAGTTTGTTACCCCAATATTTGCTTTAAGGGCATCTTCAAGAACACTTCTTGCTTCTGACCCTTTCCCTCGATTTGGAACTGTATGTGCTGGGTCTCCAAAATTCAAGACACCCATAATAAGTGCCAAGTCTCCTTGGTCTTTTATTCCCCAGTGAGCCGTTTTTGTAGCGACCAATGCCAAAGACCGACGCAACGTTGGTGATAACGTTGCTTCAATCTTTTTTGAAATTCTGCCATAGTTCGCCTTCACAGTGTTTCTCCTTAGTATGGTGTAAATGCACCTTGAACGCCCATAACATTCCCGACGTTATAACGGGACATAAGAGTTACAGCCTTCAATCCCCACCAAGTATCTACCAAAGCTTGCCATTGTGGATATTGTTGCAACAGGGTTGATACAGCGTAACCAGCTGACATTTTACCAACTGTGCGAGAAGTTAATATACCAGAAGAACCACTTGCGTTTAACCCCTGATGTGTCGCCTGCCAGTCTTTAATCAAGAAATGTGCGGTCAACAATAAGAAGCAAGTTACATATTCTTCGTGAACCATTGGTGCGTGTTCTGGGAAATATGCCTGTGCTTCGTCCATAGCTTCTTCGATGTCAGAATCCATAACAAACGAATCCAGATTTACAGGTTCTTCTTTCCAATACGTTGTGTTGCTTGGTAAATTGCCAGTGCTTTCTTGTAATGCTTTGTACGCCCCCCATTGAAAAGTAGGCGACAACCATAAAACCACGTCATTTTGTTCATAGACGGTTTCTGGGTCATATACAGGATATGGTGAAAAGCGGAATGTCTTTGCAAACTTTGTCTTAAAATCGACAATACTTGGTCTTACGTTTTCTTTGTTCATAATTTTTACCTTTGTTGGTTTGATATAATTATAACCTAAAAATCGAAAAATCGCAAGTAAGAATAACCAAACGCGAAAAAAGCGACATATATTTTACACACAGAACCATAAAAGTCAATCGAAAAAACTTT
>CALCEG010000106.1 GCA_937900435.1 uncultured Alphaproteobacteria bacterium | reverse complement strand
TGAACGCCTGGTGACAATGTTTTTTGACTATATCGAACACCAAATCGAAGACAAAAAAGCGTTTAATATGGCACAATTCGCAGAATCAGTTGATAAACTACTTACATTTAATGATTATAAAGTATTGCGTGGCTTGGGCAACATCAGTGCGCTTGACGCAAAACAATATGCCGAAGCAATATACGACGAATTTAACAAAAACCAAAACATCGAAAGCGACTTTGACAGAATTGTAAAATTAACAAAAGAATAGCCTAAACGAATCAGTTTTCTGGACAAAAATGACTATCTTTAACATAAATCACTTAAAAATTCGACATTTTATACAAAAAATCGCAGATTTCTGCAACGAATCGATGGTTACAAACCGCTATTTTCTGGCTTTACAAAATTGCAAGCAAAAAATGATATTTTTTCATATTTTACGTGTTGTTAACAGGTAAAAAATACTATATATTGGATGCGATAAATTGATATGGTCTACATATTGATTTTGAAAGTCCCACCGAAATTCACTGCAATGAAAATCGGTGGAAAAATAAATAATCGGGAAAAGACCGATTACATATCGACTTAATTATGAGTTTATCATAAAAAAATAAGATTTGTAATAAATTTTTTCCCGATGCCATAACTCAAGGAGTAAAAAATGGCAAACATCAAAGTAAAAAATGTACCCGGCACCGCCGGGGAAACACCCCCATATCCTTACCAAGATTACAGTTGGTTAAAATATTGGGAAAAAAAGACTGGCGACACAGCAACTTTTTGTGCTAGATGCGGTTGCTTAAACTTGGCAAAACATGGTGGGCATGTGCAAAGATGTGACAATTTTTTTGATTCTAAAATATATATTGTTCCGCTTTGCGAAGAATGTAATAACCCAAATAACAAAGATGTGTTTGAGGTAGATTGCAAATTATGTCCAGTATCATAAAAAAACCGGTCGTTTGACCGGTTTTTTGTTTTATGTTTTTATCTCTGTGTTTTTATCTGTTCAAATCCATTTTAGAACTAAAAAGCCTATTTTTTCAGAACTTCATCTATATCAAACTTAATGTATGCAACTAAAACATTTTCGATTTTTGTATTACGTTGATAATCAATGATAACACCTCCCATTTTTCTATAAAATCCGATACTATCATTGTCAGAAAAACACCACAATCCCAGAGTGCTTGCCCCCCTTGCTTTTAGTCTTTTGGCAAACTGTTGAAACAATAATTTGCCAACACCCATGCCGATATATTCGGTATTTAAATACATTGTGTCTAATTCGCAGTCGCACTTGTATTTTTGCAAACTTGGCAAACCACCATAAACAAAACCAACAACCTTATTATTACTACACAATACAAGAAAAATCTTTCCTTTTTTTGTTTCTTCACGCAATGTCTTTGGGAATCTTTTTATATATTCTTCAACTATGGTATCGTTGACATAATGTGCCAAGAATTCTTGTGATAAAATCTTAGCATACGCATATTTCCATCCAGCTGCCCATATGTTATAAATGGCATTTGCATCTGTCAATTTGGCATTTCTAACTTTAAACAAGAAATTCTCCTTGTTTACAATTACTTCATGTTTTCCAAAACCATCGTCATATCATTGGCTTTGGAATAAGCCTGTAAAGGACCAGTTAAAGCAACGTATTCGACATAGTCATATTTTTCATTCGACAGTGGTTTTGTAATAACCTGATATACTTTTTCCAAACGTTCCGCTGTTTTATCACTCACAGGCGTACAATTCGCAGCCATATCGTTCAACTCGTTGATATCGCCACTACAATAAAGAGCCAAGTCGCAACCAGCTTCCAAAACTTGTCGTGGTTTCTCACCGATTGGACCTTTCAGTGAACGCATTTCCATCGCATCAGAAATTAACAAACCATCAAAACCGATATGCCCACGAATCAAAGTATCTATACCTTTTTTACTAATTGTGATTGGTTTTGTATCATCTACGGCCGCAATCACAACGTGTGCGGTCATTGCTGCCGGAATATCACGATTAGCCATAAACGGATAAAAATCGGTTTCCAGTGCATCCAAACTCTTACTGATTATTGGCAATCCAAGATGCGAATCCTCCACCGCTGAACCATGGCCAGGGACATGCTTCATTATCGGGCAAACACCGTTTTTGATAAAGGTTGCTATCATTTCCTTGCCACGTTCTGCCACCAATTTTTTATCGCTGCCGAAAGAACGCGACCCAATAACGGAACTGGTATTGGCACGCAAAACATCCAAAACTGGTGAACTATTCATATTCAGCCCCAGTTCTTTGAAATCTGTGCTGATTAAACCCGCATGCAACCGCGTTGCTTGGGGTGAAACCTCACCCAGTCGTTTTTGTGGTGCATATGTCTTAAATTCTTGCCCAACCAAACGGCATACTTGTCCACCTTCTTGGTCAACATAAAGTAACATTTTATCGTTACCGGTTACTTCTTTGATTTGTTTTATAAGTTGCTGTAACTGTTTTTTGCTTTTTATATTATTATAAAAAAAACTTATACCAGCGGGCTGATTTTTCTCTAGCCAGTATTTTTCCGCATCTGTCAATTCATAACCAGCAACAGAGGCCATAATCGGTAACATTTATAACTCCACTAACTTTTACAGTTTAATACAACCATATTCATTACGGTATGTATATTATATAAAAACTAGTATAACGTTAAACATAATACGGTGTCAATCTTTGTGTAGAACTTTGTGTATCGGTTGTGTAGAAACAATTTAAAAAATCTGTATTTTTGCAAAAAAATTACTATGACAAAAAATATAAAAAAACCGGCAAATGCCGGCGAATTTTGGTAGCGGCGAAGGGATTGCACATTCCCACTGCGCTTTGCTTGCGGGAACCCTTTCCACTCGCAACGGTTTCACTGCGTTACACTTGTGAAACCGGCTATCGTGTCGGCCCCCGGGGTCCTCTTCTTTCGCGACTATACCAAAATAAAAACCGGGATAAACCCGGTTTGAATTTTGGTAGCGGCGAAGGGATTCGGACCCCTGACCAAAGGATTATGATTCCTCTG
>CALCEG010000105.1 GCA_937900435.1 uncultured Alphaproteobacteria bacterium | reverse complement strand
GCAGGGACAAACACGCTCTCTCTCTTCTTTCCCACGCATCAGGCCCCGCTCCCCCCTTGTCATTGCCCACGCTGCGCGTTGCATGCTTGCAATGACAAGAGTTTTTAACAAACAACGCATTAGTGAATTTTTTCTGTTGTTATTTTTTTTCAAATGTTCTAAATTCTGAACATCATGGGAAAAGAAATTATTGAAAACATTGATTCACAACAATTATCAGACGCGTTATCAGAACGTTATTTGTCCTATGCGGTCAGCACAATTGTATCACGCGCATTACCCGATGTTCGCGATGGGTTAAAGCCTGTACACCGCCGTATTCTGTATTCTATGTTGCGCCAACGTTTGGCGCCGAATGCCGCTTTCCGCAAGTGTGCAACGGTTGTCGGCGATGTGTTGGGGCATTATCACCCACATGGGGACAGTTCGGTTTACGATGCGATGGTTCGTCTGGCCCAGGATTTCTCGGTTCGTTATCCATTAATAGACGGGCAGGGCAACTTTGGCAATATCGATGGCGACCCCCAGGCGGCATACCGTTACACTGAATCCAAAATGACCGAAGCCGCCATGTTAATTATGGAGGGTCTGGACGAAGACAGTGTCGATATGATGCCGAATTTTGACGGCACCACGACCGAGCCTGTTGTAATGCCTGGTGCATTTCCTAATTTATTGGCGAATGGTGGTATGGGGATTGCGGTTGGTATGGCGACAAACATCCCGACCCACAACGTGGCAGAGGTTTGTGATGCCTTGAATCTGGTTGTTGATAATCCTGATGCGACCACTGCGCAGATTATCAAGAAAATGGTCGGGCCTGATTTCCCAACAGGCGGTATTTTGATTGACAGTTTTGACACGATTGTAAAGAACTATGAAGCTGGTCGTGGCGCGTTTCGCATTCGCGCGCGCTGGGAAGTAGAGAACCTAGAACGCGGTGGCTGGCAGGTTGTAATTTCTGAAATTCCGTATGGTATCGTAAAGTCAAAATTGGTTGAGCAAATTGCAACACTAATAGACGGCAAAAAACTGCCATTGGTTGATGATATTATTGACGAATCCACGACCGATGTTCGCATTATTATCACGCCAAAGTCGCGCAATATTCCGGCTGATAAAATGATGGCGCATTTGTTTGCGATGACGGACTTGGAATATCGTTTTAATATGAACTTTAACGTTATTGATTCCAAGGGTGCGCCGCGTGTTATGCCGATTGGCGATGTCTTGCGCGAATTTGTCGCACATCAAAAGACTGTTTTGTGTCGCCGTACCCAGTGGCGTTTGGCAAATATTGCACGTCGTCTGGAAATCTTGGGCGGTTTGTTGGTTGTGTATCTGAATCTGGACAGGGTAATTGAAATTATCCGTAACGAAGACGATGCGAAATCCGTATTAATGGCCGAATTTAGCCTGACTGAAATTCAGGTAGAGGCGATATTGAACACTCGCCTGCGTTCATTGCGTAAATTAGAAGAAATGGAAATCAAGCGCGAAGATGCTGCCCTGCGTGAAGAACAGGCGCAACTGCAACAATTATTGGCCAGTGAAGATGCCCAAAATCAACAGTTAAAGGCGTGGTTTAACGATATTAAAAAGACGTATGATAAAAAGACTAAACTGGGGCGTCGTCGCACAACGTGGGCGGAACAAACCGAAGAAGTCGTTGTAAATGCAGACGAATTTATTGAAAAAGAACCTTTGACGATAATTCTGTCGGCGATGGGTTGGATTCGCGCTGCCAAGGGACACCTTGATTTGAATGCGCTGGATTTAAAATTCAAAGAAGGCGATGAATTGCAAACCGCATTCCACGCACAGTCAACAGATAAAATTAATTTATTTACATCAACCGGCAAGATGTTTACCTTGTCCGCGAACGAGTTGCCGTCTGCGCGCGGTTTCGGTGAGTCTGTGCGAATGATGGCTGATATTGGCGCAGACGAAGAAATCGTTCATTCGTTTGTGTTGGATGTAAGCGCAAAGTATTTGTTGGTTTCACGCCATGGTAACGGCTTTATTGTACCTGGCGAATCTTGCGTTGCCCAGACCAAGAACGGAAAACAGGTAATGAATACAGATACCAAGAACCCTGCGCATATGTGCGTAGTGGCGTCTGGCGATACGGTTGCGATGTCTGGCTCTAATGACAAGTTGTTGATATTTGCCGCGGACGAAATTCCACAAATGTCGCGTGGCAAGGGTGTAATTCTGCAAAAGTATAACGCTGAACGTACATTTGTTCTGGACGTTATGTTCTTTAATGCTGCTGATGGTTTTGGATGGACGACTGGGCGTGGCACGACAAAGCCAGAAGATTGGTCGCCTTGGCGTGGCAAGCGTGCATCCCAGGGTCGCACAGTCCCAGTGGGCTTCCCGCGCAGTGGCAAATTCGGAAAATAAGATTGCGCCCGATTGGGCGCATTTTTCTATTTATCAAACACACTAAACAGTTCCCAATGCGTACTGCCAACAAATTGGTCGATTGGAATTAATGTCGTGTTTTTATATCCCCCAGATTCTAAAATTTTTTTGTCGCGCATAAAAGTATCAGGATTGCAAGAAATATAAATCACACGTTTAACGTTGCTGTTTGCGATTTCTTTGGATTGCGCCATTGCGCCTGCGCGTGGTGGGTCCATAATAACGCAGTCGTATTGTTTCAGCGCGCCTTGTGTCAGCGGTTTTTTAAATAAATCGCGTTTTGTGCCAACGCCAATAACGTCAAAGCCATCTGCGTTCGTTTCAAATGTAAAGTTCCCCAGTCCACAAAACAAATCAGCGATTTTGTTAAACCCAATTGAATTTTCCTGCACCATTTTTCGCATAATGTCTGCGCTGTTAACGCTGGGTTGCAAGAACGCATTTGTCGGATATTCAACCAGTTTTTCACCAAACGCAATCATTGGTTTTTCGGTCTGTTTTATAACCTTGTCATTCCACGTTATTCGAATAACAGGCAGTTTGTTTGTCGCATCTTTAAATTCAGGCGTAAAGAACGGCACATTTGCAGTAATTGCTACATCAATCCCGTTTTCGCATTCTGTAATCAGACACGCCCCACTGCCACACCATGGCAACCTTGCGATTTTTGGCAGTACGTCATTTATTGCCTGTGTCAGGTTTGGACAGTTATCAACAGGAATAATATTTTTCGTGCCTTTTTCAAAAAAGCCAAACTTGCCATTGGAAAAAGCAAAGTCCGCCCGTCTGCGGTTTCCTGCATCTGTCCATATCGGCGCGCCTGTTGTTGGAATGTCGGCAATCAGTTTTTCTTTGTTGTCTCTATAATCAGTGGCTGTAAAGTCAAACTTACAGCCACCACATTTTTCCAAGAAAGGGCATTTTTTCATCACACTTCACCCGTTTGTTTTGTTCAGAAACTAACTCTTGCGCCCACGCGGAATTGATGTGCCGCAGGGTTCAAATCGCTGATAACATTGTTTTTCTGGTTAAACATATACAAATATCTGTATCCAAAATCCAGTGCAAAATGTGGGTTGAATTCCACGCTGATACCTGCCATTGCAGCGACTGCTGGCAAAACCTTGTTTTCTAAAATTGTTGAATCTGTGCCAGAATTCCACGATGCTCCCATGCCAATCCCGACGTATGGCAAAATCATCTGTTGTCTAAACAGTCTGTACATACTGTCGATTCTTGCATCGATTAATGCGTTTAACAAAAACGTTTCGCCATCAAACGACATTTCGTTCCAATTTGCCTTGGTGTGCGTATAGTTCAGTTCCAACCTAAAAGTATCCGAAACGCGCAGGCCGACAAAGCCTTCGTAACTTTGCGCGCTTTTCCCGGTAATTGCGATATTGCTTTCGTCTGTATAATTCTGCCACAGGGATACATTGTACATTCCCCCGACATAGAATCGATATTCGCTGGCGAACGTTTCGTTTTCTTCTGGGGTTGGCATTTTTACTTGTTCGACACGATATGGTATCGCGGCATTTGCACACATTGGTGCCATACATATCAGTGCAAATAATAATTTTGATTTCATAATTTTTTGCCCTTGTTAATTAAAAGTTCATACGAATTGATGCCATAATATTGCTGACGTTATTTATTCTCGTTGTGCTGGTTCCCCAACCAAAGCCATTCCCAATCAGCATTTGGTACTGGTACATAACGTCCAGTCCGATTAAGTCGCTCAGCATAACATTGAATCCCAGTGTTGCACGCGGTGCGGCAATCATCATACCGTCTTTACCGTTTTGTCCCTGGTAATCGTACGTTCCGAACCCGACCCCCAGTCCCATAAAAGGCACAAACGTTCTGCGTTTTGTGATGTCGCCCATTTGCACATATCTGCGTGCAAAATCAAAGTACAACATTCCGCCCATTTGATATTGTGTTGCCTGTGTGTTATCAACGCCAGAAAACTTAAATTCAGACATCTGTAAATCAATCTCTGTTCTTACATACGAAGACAAATTCCACCCCAGTCCGATTTGTGTCGCATAACTGCCTGAACTTTCGTGTTTTTGGTTGGAATAAATTGCTTTTGTTGACATAAAGCCCAGATTATAACCGCCCCCCATACGCAGATAATGCGTTGTTGGGATAAATAAGCGGGTGTCATCAGACTCAACTGCACCGACAAATTCATAAACTTCACGTCCCAGTTCTCCTGGCGCTTCGTCTTGGACGTATTCAAAAGTTTTTTCCGCAGAAATCAAGTCCAAACCCTTGGAAATTTCGGCGGTAAATTTTTTATCATCGTACGCTGCATTTGCCACTGAATTTGCCAGTGCAACAGCCAAGACCAAGAAACAAGATATTTTTTTCATCTTTTTATCCATTAAATATTAATCTTTATTTTTAGATTTTATCATAAATTGCGACTTGATTCCAGTTTGATTTATTCGTACTATACAAAATATGAAAACGAAGAACGCAGATAAAAAGATAGCATTGGTCGCAGGCGCACTTGATTTGCCGTTTTTTACACGCGATGCATTGCGCAGGGCTGGCTGGGACGTTTTTGTCATCGGGCTAAAGAATTTTGTTGATATGCGCCTGAATCCAGATATGGTGATTCGTCTTGGTGGGGCTGGTCGTGCGGTTCGCGCGGTCAGGCGTCTTGGTATTCGCAAGGTTGTTTTTGTTGGTGCGTTGGGGCATCCGAACTTATCTGATTTGCGTCCTGACTTTTGGACATTGCGTGCATTATTAAAAATAATTAAACATCAACGGGGGTATGATTCTATGGCTGTTGCATTGAACAAGGTTCTTGAAGACCAAGGTTTTGAAATTGTTGCCGCTCAGGATTTGGCGCCAGAACTGACATTTGAAACGGCTGGTGTGCAAACTAAAAAGAAACCAAGCGCATCGGACAAACAAAACATTGACCGCGCCATAGAGGTTTCACATCTAATCGGTGCGGCTGATATTGGCGCGTCAGTTGTTGTTGATAAACACGTCCTGGGGGTAGAAGCGGCCGAAGGCACCGCCCGTATGCTGGAACGAATTGTACAAATGCGTCAAAAGGTTAAAAAGTCCAGCGGTGTTTTTGCCAAGATGACAAAACCAAACCAAGATTTACGCATTGATATACCTGCGATTGGTGTTGATACTGTTAACGCGGTCGCGGCTGCACACCTGCGTGGAATTGTTGTTAATACCAAGACTTGCTTTGTTGTCGATAAAGAAAATGTAATAAAGCAAGCGGACAAATTGGGCATATTTATTCTGGCCTTGGACGAATAATAAAAAAAAGAGATTAAATATGTGGTTTAGAAAACTTGTAGCCTATATGAAATACAACGTAGGACTTACTGTCACGTTACCGGCTTTTGTTATCAATGATGTAAAAGTTAGGGAAAACAATGAGCCATTGGTTGATATAAAAAAATCTGATTGCACATTGTTTTTTGGGGATAAATTAAAAAAAGAAAAATCAGTATTTCTTCGCGAGTCTGTGGCAAACAAGATAAAAAGCATCGCGCAATCCCTGCCACAAGGTGTATGTTTGATTATATATGATGCGTATCGTTCATGGCAAAAACAGACTGAATTATGGAATAAAAAATACGAATATTTCCAGAATATGTATCCAGACGAAACGCCAGAACAGATAACTAACAGAACCAAGGCTGTTGTTGCGGATCCAAGAAAGGGGTATGGTGGTCACCAAACTGGTGGTGCGGTTGATGTTGGGTTGTGCGATACAAATGGTAAAACATTGGACATGGGTACCCTGTATTCAGGGACCGGCGAAAAAATCAGAACAAACGCCCCAGTAAACAAAGAGGCTGCAAACAACAGAAAAATCCTGACCGATATAATGCAAAGACATGGGTTTGTAAATTATCCAAATGAGTGGTGGCATTTTTGCTATGGGGACAAAATGTGGGCGGCGTATCTAAACAAGGCAGACTGTTTCTACGGAAAGTTAGACGACCAGTTTACAAAATAAGAGAAAGGAATGACAAACGTATTGAAACAAGATTTAAAGATCAGGGTAAAGTTTAAACGTCTCGATGGTGAATGGGAAACTGTGTTATTGGAAGAATTTGATACCCCTGGATACATACAGGATATAAGCGAAATATCAAAACGCGTTACAATCCAAGATACTGCGGATGTGATATTTCGTACATTTGCCAAGGCAAAAAATAATGAAGCAAACCTAGCCGAGGTATCAAAGAAACTGTCTTGTCTAAAAGGGAAGAATTTAGAAGTTTTTACCAATATTTTCAACAGGCAGGAAATGGCGCAGGCTCTGGACGAATACAATACAACAAACGATAAAATACAAAAACGCAATATACGTGCAAATGTTTCAAAAATACTGATGCCAGAAATTGAAAAAAATGTGCCTTATGAAGATTTGTATTTTAATTTTTCAAAGTTTAAATATATAAGTCCGGACAACCCAAAAGGTATGAAAGAAAAACTTAAAAAAGCTGCCATAACATTAGAAGCAAAAATATTTGGTCTTGATACGAAAGATAAATTTGCAATGGCTGTTTTTCAATTATACAAGGACAACGTCAGTAAAAGATCAGAAGAACTGCGTCAGGCGCACTGGTTGCTGATAAAAGACCTCCAAGGAAAAGTAATAGGGATGACCTTTATTTCTTCTAAAGAGATACAAGATAAACTGACACACAAAAATATTATTGGGCATTCGGGGCAAATACTAGATCCGTCCGTTCAAGGTAAAGGATATGTCTCTGTTATAAAATCTGTGATGGTAGATTTTATGTATGATAACATGGATAAAGAAACT
>CALCEG010000104.1 GCA_937900435.1 uncultured Alphaproteobacteria bacterium | reverse complement strand
AAGAGTGCACGATGGTGTCACGCAAGGCGGTTATCTTGTAGATGTGGTGGTCGAATTTCAAAGACCTACAGCTGAAAATAATTACACCTGGTATCGTAAATATTCATCAGGTTGGGTTGAACAAGGCGGCATTGCTTGGGCTGCTGCTGGTGGTTGGTCTTATGTTAATCTACCAATAGAGATGTCAGATACAAAAGCAACTGTAAACTTGTCTGTGAATTGGTCAACAACAGAACAAGATGGTTTAAAAGTACCAACATACTCTATGCCATCAACGACACAAATAGGAATTTTAATACACGGACGAACAGGACAAAGTGGTATTGCTTATTATTCGGGCGAAATGTCTTGGCAAGTAAGTGGTATGCGTGCGTAAAGGAGAAAACAAATGGCAAAAGAATTTGAAAAGATAAATATGGTTGCGCCAAGATTTACGGAGCCGGACATTCCAAAAGGAACAGTTTACCGTGCTATGTTTATCACGCCGGGCGCAGTTGGTTATAAAGAAGGCGCATATTTAGTAACGCCTACAGCATTAGATTCATTCGCTTGGTCTTTGAAAGGTTGTCCGGTGGTCATTGGTCACCAAGATATTGAAGACGAAGCTGATATGAAAGAAAAAGCAGTTGGTTATGTGTCTCAATGTGATAGAGACGAAATGGGCAACTGGTATGCAGATTTTGTCGTTTTCTGTGATAAAGCTAACGGCAAGATAGCGAATGGTGAGGTGCCATATGTAAGTTGTGCTTATCGTGCAGACTTATCAGAAGGCGAAGTCACTGTCAACAATGTTACATATAAACGTGAGATTTTAGGTGGCGAGATGCTTCATCTTGCGTTAGTTAAAAATCCGCGTTATAATGGAACCGAGATATGGAAGAACTCTAAAGATGACTGCATAGTTGCCGATGGTGTTCTTTATAATCAAAAGGATAACATAATGTTTGGATTCAAGAAATCAAAGGTTGAACTGGACAAAGACGTGTTAGTTAACACAAAGTCTGGTGAAAAGACCTTAGAAGAATTGGTTAACGAACTTGAAGCTGCGGAAGAAAAGATTGCAGAACAAGGGGAAACCATAAGCAAGTTGGAAACCGAAAAAGCTGAATTGGAAGCAAAGATTGCTGAAAAGGAAGCCGCAGAAACTAACCCTGCGTCTGAAACGGCACCAGCTGAAGAAACTAAACCAGAAGAAGCACCTGCTGTTGAAGAAGGTTCTGATGAAGGTTTGAAAGCTGACCTGAACAATGCTTTAACTGAAGAAGTTAAGAAAGTTGTTGTTCGTGTGCCAGACGTTAAAATTTAACAAGGAGAAAGCAAATGGCAATAGTAAAAGCAGACTTCTACAAACACGAATTGAACCAATTCTTGCCAAACCGCGTTCGTGGTGAATACTTGGATTGGGGTTTGAATGCTGATGTTATAGAAGTCAAAATCGATGCATCGGTTGAAGGCGTTTTGTACGCTGGCGACCCTGTAAAAATCGCATCTACATCTACTGGCAAATTGAAAGTTGTTCCAGCTGACGCAACAGATAAATTTGTTGGTTTTATTTTGTATAACCCAAAACACGAAACATTCAAAGCTGGCGATATCGTTTCTATAATCTTGAGAGGCGGTGTCATTTCTTGCGTAACAGAAGAAGCTATAGACGCAGGTACAATCGTTTATTACGATGCAACTGATGGTTCTATCACAGCTACAGCACCTGCAGGGGCACAATCTCGCGTTGGTGTTACCTTTGAAAAAACTTCTGCTGTTGAAGGCGGCTCTTTGGTTCCAGTTTGGATTGGTTAATAGGAGTGGACAATGACAGATAAAAAATACTTAGTTAATGGCGTTGAAAAAAGCCGTGAAGAATTGTTCAACGAACAAGAATTGGCTATTATTGACAATAACCAAAAATTGTTGAACGATATGGGTTATGGTGACATTGACGTTACATTATTGACACAAATCGAACGTGAAGTTTCTCAACAGAAATTTTACACAGTTAACCCTGAAGACTTTGTTCCTTTCGATAACACACAAGGTGGATGGGCAGATTACATCACAGTATTGCGTTCTTACAGCAATATCGATGGTTCTTTGTCTACTTGGGAACGTGGCTTAGACGCAGACAATGCACGTCGTGGTCAAGAAGGTGTTTCTCTGGATTCTGTATCTTTAAAGATTCACAACTTGGCAAAAATGATTTCTTACTCTTTGTTTGAAATCCGTCAGTCTCAAGAAACAGGCCGTTGGAACATCATCACAGAAAAAGAACGTGCACGTAAACGTGACTACGATTTGTCGATTCAACGTGGTGTATTGTTAGGTGACGCAGAACACAAAGGTTTGTTGAACCAAGCAGACGTTGCAGTTGATACAACTGTTTTGACAAAGAAAATCTCAACAATGTCTTCTGCAGAATTCCGTGCATTCTTGGGCTCTGTATTTGCAAACTTCTACACACAAACCGGTATGACTGCTTTGCCAGATACATTGGCTATTGCACCATCTGATTTCTTAGGTTTGGGTGTTGCAGTTGACGAACAATATCCATTAGTTCAATCTATGTTGAAACGTATGGAAGACGTCTTCAAAGAAGTTACAGGCAACAGCAATGCTAAAATTATCCCATTAGCATACTGCGAACCAAACTTCCACAATGGTGCATACAAATATGTCTTGTACCGCCGCGACTTCGACACAATCCGTGTCTACCGTCCATTTGACTACAACGTAGTTCAAGGCGCAAGCATCGATGGTATGAACTATCAAAATACTGCATATGCACGTATTTCTGACGTGTTCGTTAACCGTCCAAAAGAAATGTTGTATATGACATTTGATGCTCAATAAGCATAGGTTTGGAAAAACCACTCACCTGGGGCGGGCGCTAGCCTGCCCCTTGGTCTTTTAAGGAGAATAAAAATGAAAGTTATAAATTCAGGCTCTACTGAAATCAAATTCATCACACAAGGTAAAGCAATCGTATTAAAGAAATCTGAAACAGCAGAAATAGACGAACGCACATTTGCTGTGTTACATAAAATATTTCCTGCTTTGATTGCTGGTGTTGAAACAAAAGAAACAATTATAGAAGCGGAAGCACAACCTATTGAAACGAAGAAAAAAGGAACAAAAAATGGCAACCGTAAGAAATCTAAGTAAAGAAACAATAACAACAATTAC
This sequence comes from uncultured Alphaproteobacteria bacterium, assembly GCA_937900435.1. Lineage (GTDB taxonomy): Bacteria > Pseudomonadota > Alphaproteobacteria > Rs-D84 > Rs-D84 > Enterousia. Next base: position 5,818 of record CALCEG010000104.1, on the reverse strand, counting down.
TGCTGGTAATATTGCACCAGAAGGGCAAAAAAACATAGCAGACTGGGAAGCACCAATAATAATTAAATTACACGGAAAGAAAGTTGAAGTGTATGCGACCCCAGAACAACCAAAAAAGAAAGGTAAAAAATAATGGACAATATTGAGTATCCTGTATCTCTGCAAGAATTCAAACTGTATTTCTTAAGAGAAGCCGGTTTGGAATATCAACCGTATGCTACATTCATTAAAACAACATATGATGCCGGTGCGAAGGTTACTCATAACGATTCGTCTTGGGTATCTGATGTTGCAAACAATTACACAGAACCTGGCGCCGAAGAAGCAACCTGGACACTGATTGAAGAACCTAAAGAAGAATATCCAGAATGGGTAGCGCCTAAGGCTTTTCAAGAAGGTGAAAAAACTGTAGCTATTGTTAACTACGAACCAAGCGTTTGGGTGTCTTTAGTCTCTGATAATTATACAGAACCTGGCACTGACGACCTTGCTTGGGAAATAGAAGAAGACGAAACAGCGAACCTTGACGACTGTATCTTGGATGCTGACATTAGTTGCAAGCTTAAATAATTTTTTAACAGTATATTTTGTTTCGCCAGCAAATCTTTCTTTTCTTTCAAATTCAACAAATGTTTGTTTAGCAAAGAAAAGGGCAAAATTATATTCTTGTATCTGACAATGTTCTTCTTGGTGTATGACAGACAGATGGCTGCTGCTGGTATGAACGGCAACAGTGCTGCTGGACCAGTTATTCACAGAACCGTTGGTAAGATGTCTGTAACATATATGGAATCTAAGTTATTTGCTAAATACCCATCGTATGAATTCTTGGCAACAAACGACTATGGCAGAAAAGCATTTAATCTGATGGCACCATATTTACGTGGTGGTCTTCAGATATTACGCGGAGGCTCAACAGGAGAATAATGGCGAAGGTCTCTTCTTCTTTTAAGACTAAATTTGAAGTGGTCTTAGATTCGCGAATCGGTAAGGCCATAGCAGGTATGGAAAATATGAGTGCCTGCGCAGGAATAAGAAATGACCCTGATAATGCTTTTAAGGCGAGAGTTAACCATTATGGCGGCACAGTAAGCAGAACAGACACGCGTTTAGATGTTGTTGGTAAAACGTTTTCTGGTAAACCGCATTTACGTTCTGTGAGGCACCAAACTACATTTAGAATACCAGAACGTCACTTCATTGACGTGCCTTTAGAAAAAGACCGTTGGATATTCAAATGGTTTGAAGAAAGAGTTGCAGAAACATTGAGTGGCGGCAGAATGCGCAATATTGCAGCAGAATCGGCATCTGTAGGGCTAAAAGGCGGCGTAAAGAGAGATTTGCTTGAAATTGGTAAAAAGCTTGCTGAGGCTCAAATAGAAGCGCTTACAGAGGCACAACCAGACAATGCAGAATCAACAATCAAGAAAAAGGGCTTTAACGCACCGTTAATTGAAACATATGCGTTAATGAACAGTATAAAAGGTTGGCGCGAATGAGAAAGTTCAAAGTTAATGTTAAAGTGCCAATACAGGTTACGTGGACGCCCGAACTGGTTGAAGACGATTCAAACTTCTATATGAGGCTTACACCGCGCGTAAACACAAGTGGTGTTGCAGGTGCACCAAGATTAACAAGAATTACAGACGGCAATACAACACGTTATATGACTCTGAAGCATTTTAATTATAATGCAATGGCTTTAGAAGAAGCAAAGAAGAAGGCGGCGAAATTGGCTAAAGAAGACCCAGATATGAAGAAAGCTTTGGTTGCTGGCGCTAAAGGCAAAAGCGTTAATATGCCTACACAGCCTACATCTGCACAACAAAGTGCGCTTGATAGAATTGCTTCAGAAGTTTCTGAAGAAGATATAGCACTTGGCGGCGGTATCGGCAGAGAACAGGAAGACAAAAGACTGTTAGCAACAGGTTTTAGTGAAAAAGAAAGAGAAAAGTTCACAAAAGAAAAAGAGGAATAAGATGTCGTTTTTTACAGATGCTTTAGGGGATACAATGATTTCTGGTGGCGTAGTTACCGCTACGGCGCGCGTTGTGTTTTATAATTCTGGTTTTTCTGAAATCGTCACAAAGCCTTGGAAGTTTAAAGCCAAGAAGAGTGTCCAGCCATTATCGCCTGATGAAGCGCAATTACAGGGGTATCCTGATTATGCAACAAACCAATTTATAACAATTTATTCTCTTAAAAAGATACCGATGCCTTCAAGGAAGGGGGAAGAAGTTATTGTTCATTTTAACAAAAAAGACTGGAAGGTAAGAAAGGTTTTCCCGTGGGTCTGGGATGAAGGTACGCCGATGGAATTGGGTTATTATGAAGTAACTCTGAGTCGTTACGAACCAGACACAATCAACCCAGATTAAGGAGGCAGAGATGGTCAAATATAAAGATTTAGAGAAATACTTAGCAGATATGATTACGTTCTTGTTGGGCAAAGAAGCTATAAACTTTAACTTCTCAACAAACCAAACAGAACGAGTTATAGTGGAAAGGCAGAACGTCTATCCTATGCCTGATGTTCAAACAGTGACAACGTTACGTGTTGATAACTATAATGCGTGGCGTTCTTTGCGTTATGGGCATTCTACGGTATATTACGATAGAAACGGGGCTGAACATATTTCAGAATTACGCACCTGTCGCGTATATATGAATACGCTCAGCAAGAACATTGGGGACGCCTTTGACGCGACCAGGTTCATAATTGCCAATCTACAAAATAACCGTTATAATGAGTTCGTAAGACAAAAAGGACGGTTATTAGGTATAGAAAACATATCGTCAATGAGGAATCTTTCAGACCTGGAAAATGGTTCTTGGACTGAAAGAATTCACGTTGAATTTGACGTGACGTTCAAAGATGATATGATTGTAAACGACCCGGTAATTTTTGTCAAAACACCGGAAACACTAGGTGATGTGTCAGATAGCGTTGACATAACCACTGAAATGAAAAAATAACAAGGAGTATAAAATGGCAACAAACGTTATAAATATTCGCGAATTCGTTGACGTTTCTACCTCTGTAGCAAGCACACCATTATTGGTTGCTCGTGATTGGGGCGCATTGTTGTTTGTTCAAAAAGGAACAGACTCTCAAGCGACCACATTGGTTGAATACGAATCATTGGCGGATGTAAACGAACGTGCTTCTAATACAGAAGCGGCAACAGTTGCTTCGGTCTTCTATGGCACATCATACCGTGGAATAACCCCGACAGCTAAATTTTATGTTGCAACTATTGGTGCTGGCACTGACGAAGAGTTTGTCACAAACTTTACAGCACTTTTGGGCAACGAAGCATATTATTTGATTGTCTTAGATAAAGCATTTTCTGCTAGCCAAAACAAAGCAGCAGCTGGCTTGATGGCAGGCACAAATAATGATGCAGCACACAAATTGTTCTTGGACGACCACAGTGTAGAAGCAGCGTCTTTGCCTTTGGTTGGTTTACAACCAAGCGACCCAGTTGACGACAGTTCTATTTCTGCATACTGCTTCAACAACAAATTACAACACGTAATGGTTTGCTGGTCAGACCCAGAAAACACAAACAAATATTACTCTGCAGCAGCAGCGTCATATTTCTCAACACGTCAATTTAACGCAAGCACACGCCGTATGGCAACATTGGCACACAAAGTTGCTTCTGGTATTGCACCAATTAACATTGGTACAGATTCTATTGACAGCTCTATCTCTGCAACAAAACGTTTCCAAATCTTAGATTCTAAGAACGCTAACGTTTATGCAAACATCAAAGTTGTTGGTCTGTCTGCTTGGGAACGTGGTAACACACCATCTGGCGATGATATGGTTGATTTCATATCTGCTGACTACTTGAACTATCGTTTAAGTGTAGCTGTGTTCCAGTTGTTACAATCTGTTCCAGCATTAGCAATGAACCAAGACGGTGCTGTTATGTTGGCAAATGTTATTACAAACTGCTTTGAAGAATTAGCCTCTGCTGGCATTATCTCTGGCGGTGTCGCATTAGACGGTGATGTTATACCTGCACCAGGTTATAAATACTCGATTCCAATTCCAACTGGCGTAGCAAAAGCTAACGGTTTGTGGGAAGGTATTTACTGTGTAGCGTTGTTGACAGGCTCTGCAAAGAAAGTCGTAATTGGTAACGAATTGAAGAAATAAGGAGAACTAATATGGCAAACTTTGAAGGTGCATTTAATGATATTGGTTTGGTTGATTTGACCATCCAAACACCATTAGGCGATTTGACTGCTAAAAACTTAGGCCCAAACGATGTTGCTATTATCGCTACACCAGGTAACGATGGTAACGTTATGAACATCTTTGAAGGTTCTACAGGTCAGTTATTGGCTAACAAATCATATAAAGTTAAGAACTGGTCAATTACTGTGCGTTTCTTGCGTCATTCTTTGGATTACTGCAAAGGCACATATTTGATTCAAGAAATCTTAAATGGTAATGTTACAACTGTTGGTATTAAGTTTGTAAACCGTAACTTTGGTAACGGTGCTGTGGACACAACTAAAAATGAAATGTTGATTGCACCACAGGCGTTCTTGGTTAACTTTGCAGGTTTAGAAGCAGGTGCGGGCGCATCTGGAGACTTTGAAATCACATTCAAATGCTCTAATGCTGAATTTACATCTGGTACTTACTCTGCTTGGGGTTCAAGATATGCTACAAACCCATTCCCTGATGACAAAGAATCAGTAACCTATTCTGGCACAACTGATGTCTATGACGGGGCAACATACTAAGAGGTAATAAAATGGACGACAAAAAAACACAAGAACAATACATAAAGATTATAGAAAAAAACGTTAAAGCAGCACAAGACTCTGGTGACATTCCTGAATTATTCACGTATGCACACAAGGGCAAGAAATGGGTATTAACGTTACCACATTCTGTTATGGCGCAAAAGCATATGATACACGCGCGTAACAAATATTGGGCTGACGGTTCTTTTGAATCTGAAAAAGACCTGATTGGCTTGATAGCTGCAAACGCACAGGTTGATGGGCGCCCTGTAAACATTGACGACTTGAGCTTAGGTGAAGTTGAAGTGTTGAAGCAGGCATATCTTGATGGGTTATTACTCCCTTTATCCCTCGGGGGAGACCACGACCTGATGACCTATATGGGCGGAATGGTGGCTCACACAAGCAAGTAGTGGAATCCCCTGAAGGCCTTGATTGGTTCTTTTTGAACCCTGTCGCTGCAGGTTTAATAAGTTACGGTGACTTAAAGAATGGCTCTGTAAACTTATATGACCTGTACATAATGAACGAGATGTTGAATTATAAAGAGAAAGTTGAAGACGAAGCAGCCCGTAAAATAAAGCGCGAGAGGGCAATTAAAAGGAAAGTGTGATGGCAACGAATCTTGATATCGAACTGAATGCAGGTGTTTTGCCAGACTTAGATAGTGCTAAGAAAGCTGGTGCTGCTCTTAAGGCTGAAATGGCCAAAGCCCTTGCTAGCTTGCCTGGTGAAATAAGAGACGCAACTAAGGTTTATTTAAGTGCACTTGGTACGGCTAAGAGCGGGCAATCTGTTTATAATGCTGTAAGTAATATACGCACCGGTATCAAGAGAGGCATTGCTGTGCGCACGGCGCTTGATGGTTTTACGCCAGAGCAAGAAGACGCAATCAGACAAGTAGACGAATTTGTCAAACAGAGAGCAAACGTTTTAAGACGTTTATATATAACTGCTTATAAAGTGTTCATCAATGTATTTTTGATTGAAATTAAGTAATCAGTAAATTCATATATGAAGTATGGTTGGGAAATACTTCTTTTTATTTTGT
>CALCEG010000103.1 GCA_937900435.1 uncultured Alphaproteobacteria bacterium | reverse complement strand
AGGAACTCTTCTTCAACGACACCAAGAACGGCAAGCTTGCTCTCAGCGAGTATGGAGAGAAGCTCTGCGTTGCCTCAAAAGGTATTTACTGGTCTGCGGGATGGGAAGTTTATATTAACTGTGCGAACTGGCAGCTTCCTGAGGAAGAACGTCCTGTACCAGCAAGGGGAAGTATCGCAGAAGCGGCTCCTGTTGGCGGTAAAATTGACTACGTTCAGGAGGGAGATGCATTCAGAGATCTTGTAGGCATCTATATTACAGAGGACGGACACATCAAGACTACAGCTGAATATAAGGGTGCAGGTGCCCGTATCTCTCCACGTCTCGAGTTTGAGTATGACTACGGTTACGCATGCGTCAGCACACGTTATATGTGTATGATGTTCCTCAACCGCAGATGGGCTGCAGAAGGAGAAATCGGAGATGTAACCCTCGGTGGTAAATAAAACCTATAAAACATAAAAGACGAAAAGCTCTGAAAGCTCAAACTTTCAGAGCTTTTTTTAAAATTTAAAATTCGTAACGCAACCCAATCGACAAAGAATTGTCTAGAATCAAACTGATATCGTTTGTAAATTTTACACCCGAAAAATCTTCGGTGTCAATCATCACACCATTTGCGAATGTACGCGTATGCTTTGTGCCACCAAACGCCGCCAAACGATAACGCAAATCCAACGCCAAGTTATAGTCCAACTTGTGCGTCCAACCTGCCATCAGCGCACCCATCGGCGATACTGCGCGTTTGCTGCGGTCACCAACATCAAAACCTATATTATCTAATTCTGTCTTTGGCACCGCAAGACCCAAACCAGCCCCAACATACAAACCATTCGCAAAATCATAATAGCCATTCAACATCACATACGGCACCGTCAGTTTAAATTCATAACCCATATCTTTATCACTGTACTGACCAATTAAGCCAGCTTCTAGTTCAGCGCGCCAAAAATAGTTAAACGTACGACCTGCAAACAACGAACCACCAAACACAGTTTCAGAATAAGATTCTGTGTCTTCGGCCACACCCTTTTCTGGTTCGGTGCTGTACTTATTCTTCCAATTCAACAAACTTAGTTCCGCACGCGCACCAGCATACCAGCCTGTCTTCGCCTTGTCATTATAATCATAAGTAACCTGATACCCACCGTTTTTCGTACGGGTTAAATGACTGGGGGCTGCATCTACTGCTGTTGCTGTAATCGCTGCTAAAACTGCGACAGATAATACATTTTTCATAATAAAACTCCTTTTCTTATGTGGACACTATATCACAAATCACCAAACCAAAAAAACAAAAAAAGACATATTGACAAGTTTTTATTATTTTTGCTAAGTTAAATCATATAAATTAAAGGAAGCGAATTATGAAGAAAATTTTATTACTTACTACATTGATGCTGTGCGCATGTGTACGCGCCCCAGAGGAACTGGACGGACAACAGGCTTTCTTTGCGTTTGATTCCGCAGAAATTTCGGATGCAGCGCGCGATAATCTGCAGGCTCAGGCGCTGTATATGAAACAAAACCGCGATGTAAATATCACACTACAAGGACGCTGCGATGAACGCGGTTCTACCGAATATAATTTGGCACTGGGCGCATTACGCGCAGGCAACGCTGCACACGTTATGATACGCGATGGAATCGAACCAGAACGTATAAAAACAATATCTTATGGCAAAGAAAACCCTATTTATACAGGTACTGGCGAAAAAGTCTGGGCATTGAACCGTAACACAACAACTGTTGTAAACGAAACCCAACCAGCTGAATAATAAAATGGCAGATCAAACAGCAATATCTTTCGCAAACGTTGCCGCAAAATATGGTAACAGTCCAGAAATCTTGACAGATGTGTCTTTTAATATCAGTAATGGCGGATTTTATTTCTTGTCTGGGGCATCTGGCGCCGGAAAAACTACATTGCTGCGATTGATATATCAACTGCATAAACCTTCACGCGGACAAATCAAACTGTTCGGAAAAATAACAAATGATATATCGCGCGACGAGATTAACAAAATACGCCAAAAAATGGCGATCGTATTCCAAGAATATTCCTTGCTGTCGCACCTGAGTGTGTTTGACAATGTCGCATTACCACTGCGCGTACGCAACGTATCCGAAGAAAAAATAAAAAAACTTGTCGCCAAGGTTCTTGATTGGGTCGGACTGGGGAAATACGCTGAAACAAATCCACGCGAATTATCAGGCGGACAACAACAACGCGTGTCTGTGGCGCGCGCAATTATTGTGCAACCATCAATATTACTGGCGGACGAACCAACAGGAAATCTGGACGATGAAAACGCATCGCGACTGATGGAACTGTTTATCCAAATGAACAAGATGTTCGGCACAACTATTATCTTGGCCACACACAGCAAGAAATTAATGGAAACATATAAATACCCCATAATCACTGTTGAAAACCATCGCATAAGTTTCAGTGGTACACAAACAACAACCACAGCAGATACAAAAAAAGTCTGGAAAGGTCCAAAACCGCAAAACTATTTTACAGAATTATCAAAACAATTTGACGATATTGGAAACGCACAACAATGAAACGATCAACTGTATTTTCACTGGTACACGAACAATCCGTATTTATGACGGTGATTATTTCATTATTAACATTTTTATCTGTCTTGGCATTGGGGATTTCGTTGTCTATTGGCACTGGGGTTTTACGCTGGAACAACCAGTGGGACAGATTTGCAACCGTACAAGTTATGGATGAAAAAAACATAGACCAAACAAAGAAAACTCTAAAATCACACCAAGATAAAATTAAAAACATTACAGAAATCACAACTGACCAAATGCAAGATTTAATGTCGCCTTGGATTTCTGGCAACGGCATTTTAAAAAATTACCTGCCCCAAATGTGGGAGGTTGAATTTAACACCCCAGAAGACCTGACCACAACAGGTCAAGAACTATCAAAATCTGCGCGTTTCTTGCCACATGCCAGCGCACTAAAATCTTCGACCAGCGCAGGCTGGAAAATGATTTTAATGTCAACGTTTATACTAATCTTAACCCTAGGTACGATTGGACTTTGTATTTCATATATTGCGCGCAATACCGCAATGTTACACCGCAGAGAACTAGAAATATTAAACCAAATCGGCGCATCGGACGGCTTTATCGCCCGTCAAATGCAGATTATAGTCGGTAAAATCAGCCTTATTGCCTGTGGCATTGGTTTCCTTTGCGCAATTCCTATAATTTTATTAATTTTATCCAGCGCACACAGCGCACGCGTTGGCCTTATGGCAATGTTGGGATTATCTGGGTCAGGTTGGACAACCTTGACTTTGCTACCCATCGCGATTGTTGTTTTTTCAATTTGGATAACACGTCGTACAACAATTAACATACTAAAGCACAGTTAAATGTACCGCTTATTAACACCATCTTTTTTAGTATTCGGTCTGTTTATTATTGGCGGACTGATATTCAAGGCCACAACCCCCATTCAATGTGGCACAATTTTGCCAAACGACAGTATATTTGTACTGACAGGGGACGAAAGACGTATCCCATTTGCACTGCGCAAAATGCAAGAATACCCAAACGCAGACTTATACATCATCGGCGCCGGGACACATAATTATACGGACGTATCACGTCCTGCAATCATTGAATCAGAATCTAAATCAACATATCAAAACGCGCTGGCAATCAAAGAAATCGCATCAGAAAAACAATTAAACCGCATCGTTGTCATCACAACCGAAGACCACATTCATCGCGCACGACATTTGATACACGACGAACTGCCCAATACAGAAATTATATCTTGTCCTGCGACACTTTACGGTATGCCACCACAAAAAAGACTTGAACGATGGACCACCGAATATATAAAATACATCGTAACAATGTTTGGAATCAAAGAAAGTTAAACAAAAAAGGGAAAAGATGTTCAGAACATATTTATTCAAAATAATACTTGGTATTTATTTCGTTTTATGGTCGCCAATTTTGCTGATTGGATTAGTATCTAAAAAATTATCACGCAAACTTGTTTTTACGGACGCCGCAGGGGTCTTGGTCCTTGCGCGTTGGATTGCCGGAATTAAATACACTGTGCATTACCCACACAGCGATGTCGCAGACATTCCTGCAATGCCAGACGGCAATAAACGGCTGGACGGGAAATCAATCGTTGCCGCAAAGCATATGTCTATTCTGGAAATTGCGGTTATATCCAAAGTTATGCCAAACACATTTTTCATCTTGAAACGCGAATTATTATGGATACCTATTTACGGTTGGGCATTTTGGCGCGCCGGAATGTTGGGGGTAAACCGCAATCGTGGCAAAACAAATATGAAGAAACTGGCCAGTGATGTTGAACAACGCGTTCTGGACGGATATACACTTGTGATTTTCCCCGAAGGCACACGCGCAAAACCAGGACAAAAAGTACCATTAAAACGCGGCCTGTTATTACTGGCGCACTCACTAAAATTGCCTATTTTACCAGTTGGCACAGACGCAGGGTTATATTGGCCAAAACGCGGTCGTATGAAACCAGGAATAGCAAACGTGTGGTTTGAACCACTGTTGCCCTGCAATGCATCACTGGACGAAATATCAGATGCAATTAACCGCCACAGCGCATAAAAAAATCCCACGTCGTGGGATTTTTTATTACCCCCAATCGAAATGAATTAAAGTTGACATAGTGTACATAACGCTACATGAGCCAATCCCACCCCTAGCGGTGGGGTAAAATTAAATAGAATGATTTAGATAAAATCAATCCCGACAACGCAGTGTACAGAAGTTACATAAGTTGGCGGGATTGGTTTTAGATGAATTATTATATTTAATTTTTACACCAGCCGTTGCGCTTGCCACCATCATACTTGCGCGCTAAACCATCTTGAACCAAAACATCGCCCAAATCGCGCCCATCGGGCAAAATTACGTTCGCATCTATGCGCCCCAGATATTTATCATCCTTAATATTTTGCAAGTCGACAATTGTTCCTTTGGGTAATAAATCTGTGGCACGCAATTTGGCCTGATTTGCCAGATTAATTTCTGCTGGACATCCACCCTTTAATTCTGGGGTATCAACATTAATTAAACGAACACGAACGGTAACAGCAATATCAGGTGCAACATTTACAGCCGCGGCAAAAGTATCCCCATCCAAGACATAATCAACCACTGCCGGCACCGCACAAAGCGGCATCGTCCACAAGAAAAACAACAACCCAAATAACCTATTCACTTATAAATCCGTCTGTTTGCATATCCCACAATTTTCTGTAAACGCCATCTGATTTTAACAAATCCTTATGCGTTCCACTTTCGACAATTTTTCCTTTTTCCAGAACGATAATTCTGTCCATATTACGCAACGTAGACAACCTGTGCGCAATCGCAACAGTCGTTTTTCCTGTCATAACATTTTGCAGCGCAGACTGAATTTGCAATTCGTTTTCAGAATCCAATGCAGAAGTCGCCTCGTCCAGCACTAATATCGGTGAATTTTTCAATATCGCGCGTGCAATCGCGATACGCTGGCGTTGCCCACCAGATAATTTAACCCCACGATTACCAACGATAGTATCATAACCTTTTGGCAACCCCATAATAAAATCGTGAATATTTGCTTTTTTTGCCGCCGCAATAACTTGTTTATGTGTTGCTTTTGGATTTGCATACAAAATATTATCAAACAAGGTCCTGTTAAACAAATCGGTTTCCTGTGGCACCAATGCGATTTGCTGTCTCAAGGAATCTTGGGTCACATCACGCACATCCGTTCCATCAAGATACAAGGCCCCAGAATCCACATCATACGCACGCAACAACAGATTAACCAAAGTTGATTTTCCTGCGCCAGACAAACCAACCACCCCGATTTTTTCACAAGCCTTGATATTCAAACTAAAATCTTTCAAGACTTGTTTTGCACCGTATGCAAACGAAACGTTATTAAAATCAATTTTACCACTTACTTTTTTCATCTTTTTTGCATTTGGTTTATCTTGCACCGCTGGCTTTATAACAACATCCGCAAACGCATATTTAGCGGCAGCTTTTTTCTCGCTAAAATCGACTAATAATTTGACCAATCCATCAAACTGAGTTAACAACAAACGACCTGCAGAAAAAACAAACACCGCATCAGCAACTGTAATCTTTCCCTGTCTTAACAAATAGCAACTAACAAATATCAACGACAGATTTATCAAATACCACAACAGCATAGTCGGTCTATCTTGCACACGCCTAAGACTGCCGATACTTTGTTCCAACGAAACCTGTTCTTCTTGTTTACCCCAAATAAATTGGTTTTCTTGATCTACGGCGCTAAAGAATTTTACCGTTACTGCATTTCCAAGGCTATCAGTACGAACACCATTAATATCCGCAGACACTTTTTGCAATTTTTCGATTTTTTTGTTAATTTTTCTTTGCCAAACAAAACGCCAACCGGTACGCAACACCACCCCCAAGGCAACCAACAACACCAAGCGCCAATCTAACAAGAAAATCCCCACCGACATTAACAACATACCCAAAACATGACTAACTAAGCCCGTCCAAAAATCCAAAGTCAACGCCTTGAAATTTCCAGCCATCGTAGATAACTGTTTTGTAATCTGTCCAGACGGCCGACTAATAAAGAAATCGATATCATTTTTATATGCGCGCGAAAAGAACAAATAATCTGTAAAACGCGAAATTTGTGGCCAAACTTTTTGAGACAAATACTGCCCAACAGAACCAACAAAAAACAGCCCAGCATACACCATTACAATCCACCAAATTTTGGTGGAAAATCCACCTGCCACAACACTTTCGTATATTTCAATCGCCCATTTACTGGTCCATGGAAACGCAACCGTATCTAACAGATATTTCACAACAACAACAACAAACATTACAACAAAGTAAACTGGAAATTTTTTTATAATACGCCAATAAGTTCCCCACAAACCACTTGAACATTCACAAGCCGTATTTTCAAATTTAGATTTTTTGTTTAACTGTTTTTTTGTTGACACAACATCATCCTTTCAATTTTTTCCTATATTATAACACAAAAACTTAAAAAAACAATAAGTGCGCATTATTTGCGCACTTTTTTAGAAATAAATTATTTACAACAACTTTGGCGACCAGGTTGGCTCAACCCCATTTATACCTTCTGGCAGTTCAATATCATAAATATTCTGTCCAGTGATATCAACGCTACGAATATGACTGATACGCTCAATATCATCAATCGCTCGTTCTGTTTCATAATAAACCAAACGGCGCGAGCCAGGGGCCCACGATGGCGCTTCCATAAACCAACCTCCTGCCAAAATCTTTTCATTTTTACCCTGTGGATTCATAATACCAACATAGAAAGTATCATCAGCAATTTTTGTAAACGCGATAAATTGCCCATCTGGCGACCACGCAGGTGTTGCATATCGCCCTGCCCCGTATGTAATACGTTCCAATTCACCCGTTTCTAAATCCAAGACATAAATCTGCTGACGACCGGACCTGTCAGAATTTAATGCCATTTTTTTGCCATCTGGGGAATAAGACGGGCTGGTATTAATCGAATTACCAAAGGTTAACTGACGCAATTCTTTGGTTTCAATATTATATTCATAAATATGTGTTATTCCATTTTTAACCAGCGATATCGCGACCTTTGTTCCATCTGGCGAAAAGCGTGGTGCAAAATTCATACCACCAAACTGCCCCAACCTGCGTTGTTCACCAGTATCTAAATCCAATGTCCAAACCATTGGATCATCATTATAATAAGACAAGAAAACAATCGTCTGCATATTTGGTGAAAAATGTGGCGACATTACAAAGGCATTTTCATCTGATAAATATCGCATACCATAGCCATCTTGGTCCATAATTGCCATACGTTTTACACGTTTATTAACAGGCCCTGTTTCAGCGATAAAAACGATTTGCGTATCAAAATAACCAACTTCGCCCGTCAGGCGTTCATAAATAGCATCTGCCATAATATGTGCCAATCTGCGAACAGACTTTTTTGATGCAACCAAGGATTGCGCTTCGATTTGTTCACGCCCTACGATATCCCAAACAAAGAAACTTAGGCGATATCTGTCGTCTGGTTCTGATGTTAATTCAGCCTGTACCAAGACCTTTGTTTTTATTGCATCCCACGATTGAAAGTTAGGTAAACCATCCATCTTAACATATTCAGGGAACGCGTTATGGTCAACGATACGGAACAATCCGGTACGTTTTAAATCATCTTCTATGACCTGACGAATTGTCGCAGCGTCTTTTTTACGCACACCATCAGCCACCTCGAATTTCTGTACAGCGATTGATATTGGTTCGGTCGCGCCTGCAACAATATCAACTTTTAATTCTGCGTGCGCACCACAAACAAAACCGATAACCAACAAAAACAAAACAAATATCTTTTTCATCATAATAAAATCCTTTCTTCCAAGGTTAATTTTATATGCAACAAATACAAAAATCAAATTTAAAACACAACAACACAACCGCCCACACCACCGCCATCACACAGGTATCTACACCTGTAAATATATTTGTATTGACAAATGTATTTACAATGGTATAGTTCGTTGTAAAGACGATAGTATTGCAACAAGTATAGGAGTTTGCATATGCCAAACGTAATGCAACAATTGTTTATAATGAACATCGAATCTTTGTTGAAAGAATACGCCGCATACAAGGCATTCAACAAATCCGATTGTGTAATCAATATGCGTATCCCCCGCCCCATTCTAGACAAGATAAAAGAACTGGCTGACGCACAACATGTCCCCTATCAATCTTTGATATCATCTGTGCTTTTTTCACTGGCAAATATCGAAGATAAAAAATAACCCCAACCACACAGGACAAAAAAAATGCACACAAAAACAAACCAATCTATATTCACCCAACTAAACAACACAAAACATCGCGCCACCCAAGATGGACAATTCAGCCTTTTCCCAGACGAAAAACAAAACACCCCTGTGCAAGATACAGAATACTGGTTCTTTTCCGACATATACAACATACATAACAACAAAACAACCGAGACACCTAATCTAGATATGAACCATATCATCACAAAAAATCTTGTTATGCCGAAAAAGACAGCCAGCAATAAAATAGAACTTGTTCCACACGACACACAATTCTTGGCCGACCACACAAACACCGTAAAGCACGCATATAACCTGGGCTATCACGAATACAAGCACGCAAAAGATTTACAATTAACACGCTATGCCTGTTGGTGTCTTGTAAAAAACCACCCAAACAATGCGTTTTCTTATACATATTTTATATCGCCAATAATTTCAGAAAATATAACCTTCCAAGACATAAATTCGATATCATATCAATTTTCTCGTATCCCAGAACGCGCAACATTAACAAGAT
The DNA here is from genome assembly GCA_937900435.1 of uncultured Alphaproteobacteria bacterium. GTDB lineage: Bacteria > Pseudomonadota > Alphaproteobacteria > Rs-D84 > Rs-D84 > Enterousia. Next base: position 2,357 of record CALCEG010000103.1, on the reverse strand, counting down.
TGAACCAGCACTTCAACGGTATTATTCTGAACTTAAATGGCACACCTGCCGCACTAAACACAAAAAGAATACAATCATTTTTCAACAACTACACACCACAAGATTTAAAATCAGAACACCATATCACCGACACAAAATCATCCATCCTTGATTATATGGGCGCAACATCTTTAAGTTATTTCATAGACGGGCTTCACGACATCATATCAAAATCCCACACTAACAAATATTTCAGAAACATATATCAATTCGAAGCAACCATGCACCAAGAATTAATAAACGCCCGAAAAAAGATGATATTAGAAACTGGCATAAAACCAGAACAAGACATACAAAGAATAAATATCACAACCGTACAAAAAGAACAAAAACATATCGAAAACGAATTTATAAAAAAATACGCAAATATAAAATTGCGTTAAAAAAAGACCAAAATAAAAAAACGTGGGACTTTCCCACGTTTTTTATCTTTTTAGTTTGAACCTTTGACATCCCACATATCAACAACACACCCCCAACTGCCACCTTCGCCCGTCATTGACATAAACGCACTAACAATCGCGCCCAAACCAAACAAGACCGCGAAGCCAACTAACAAACCAATCCCCTTTTTCTGAACTTCATCTTGTTTAAAAGTTCCACTAGAAATCCACCCCCATGCCCAACCAGCAATCGTGAACCCAGCGCCAACAAACGCCAAAATACGCAAGATATTAAACACACTGCCAAATTGCGCCATCAACTCACAAACCGTATCCTTCAAATTAGGCGACGTTGCAGCCATCGCAGGCACCGCAACCAACATAGCCAATAATGCAAAACCAACTTTTTTCATATAACTTCTCCTTTTTCTTAGAATTTCATTGATCAGATTATACCATAAAAATATAAACAAACCAAATAAAAAAATCCGCCAAAGGCGGACTTTATTATTTTACAAAAACGTATCTTTTTTTCACAACCTTGTTGCAAGTTGGTTTTACCACAACATCATCTGCCGCAGGTGCCAAAACCTGACGCGCATTAAACGACGAAACATTTGCAGTATCACGAACATACAAATCACGACAATTTGTATTGCGGTATACTATTTTTTTATCCGCATCCAATGAACGAATGTCTTCGGAATATCTGCGACCGCGTTCTGCAGAATAGAACACACAGTCTTCACCATCTTGGGTATAGCGAACGCCACCCTTGTAGTAATCATAATAGCCAGCGCAACCGCCCAGCACAACCAAGCCCAACAACGCAACTAAAGTCTTTTTCATTATTTTACCTTTTTGTGTAAAAATCTGTTTTCTCTATCGCGCCCCCGATTCGTAATAATTGTTGCAAAAAAATACATTATGTCAAGAAATTATCCTACATTTTTTTCTCACAATACAATCAAAATCTGATATAATTTATGATAATAACAAAAGGAATTATATATGAAATACACAGACCTGGGATTAATCAACACAAACGAACTGTTTGCAGATGCACTGGTCAACCATTATGCTGTACCTGCATTTAATGTATATAATATGGAAACTATTGATGCCGTAATCAATGCCGCCCGTATCGCACACAGTCCAATAATCATCGCCGTTTCAGAATCAGCCTTGAAATATATGGGCGCCGATATGCTAATCGGAATGATACGCGGCGCAAAAATATCCCCCAACGAACGTATCGCATTACACCTGGACCATGGCAAAGACTTTAACATCTGCAAACACGCAATCGAACTGGGCTTTTCATCTGTAATGATTGACGCCAGCAAATTACCCCTGTCGGAAAATATAGCGGCATCTAAACAAGTTACAGACTTTGCACACCAACACAACGTATCTGTCGAAGCAGAACTTGGCACACTTGCCGGAATCGAAGACGAAACAACCTTTGGCACAACATCAACATACACCAATCCCACAGACGTGGAAACCTTTGTAAATGCCACCGACATTGATTCTTTGGCTATCGCAATCGGCACCAGTCATGGCGCATACAAACGCAAACGCGATGACGAAGAACTGCAATTTGATATTCTGGCTGATATCGCCTTACGCCTGCCTAAATTCCCGTTGGTATTACATGGCGCATCAAACATTCCACAAAAATTAATCACAACCATCAACGAATTTGGCGGCAAGATTTCTGGGGCGCGCGGCATAGACGAAACCCAACTGCGCCGCGCAACAAAAATGAACATCTGTAAAATTAATGTAGACAGCGACCTGCGCCTGGCATTTACGGCCGCCGTCCGCAAATCACTATCAGAAAAACCCGACAATTTTAACCCACGCGACTTTTTATCATTGGCACGCACCGCAATGACCCAAACATGTATCGATGAAATAAAGTACATAATG
>CALCEG010000102.1 GCA_937900435.1 uncultured Alphaproteobacteria bacterium | reverse complement strand
GTGGTGCAACGATGGACTGGATGGAACAAGAACAAGAACGTGGTATTACAATTACGTCTGCTGCGACAACTTGTTTCTGGCGCGATCATCGTATTAACTTGATTGACACCCCAGGGCACGTTGACTTTACAATGGAAGTAGAACGTTCTTTGCGTGTATTGGACGGCGCGGTTGCTGTTTTTGAATCTGTGTCTGGTGTACAACCACAAACAGAGACAGTATGGCGTCAGGCTGACCGTTATGCGGTTCCTCGTATTTGTTTTGTTAATAAGATGGACCGTATTGGTGGTAATTTCTTCCGTTGCGTTGATATGATTCGTGAACGCTTGGGTGCAAATCCATTGGTTTTGAATTTCCCTATTGGTGCTGAATCTGATTTCCGCGGTGTGGTTGATGTTGTGGAAATGAAAGCAATCGTTTGGGAAGATGATATGGGTAAAGAACCTATAATCACAGAAATTCCAGAAGATTTGAAAGAAAAAGCCCAAGAATTACACGACAGATTGATTGAAGAAGTTGTAACACTGGATGATGAAATTATGGAATCCTATATGGAGGGTAATGTTCCAGATGTTGCGACAATTAAAAAATTGATCCGCAAAGGTACAATCGGTCAGAACTTTAACCCTGTATTGTGTGGTACTGCGTTTAAGAACAAAGGTGTACAACCATTGTTGGATGCGGTTGTTGACTATTTGCCAAGCCCATTGGATATTCCTGCGATTAAGGGTACTAAGATGGACGGTGAAACAGTTGATGAACGTAAGCCAGATGCCAAAGAACCATTCAGCGCATTGGCGTTTAAAGTTGCAAATGACCCATTTGTTGGAAACTTGATGTTTATTCGTATCTATTCGGGTAAATTGCAATCTGGTTCTTATATCTATAATTCTAATCGTGATAAGCGTGAACGCGTTGGTCGTATGTTGTTGATGCATTCAAATAATCGTGAAGAAATCAAAGAAGCATCAGCTGGCGATATTATCACATTGGTTGGTATGAAAGAAACAATTACAGGTGACACACTGTGTGATGAATCTAATCCAATCTTGTTGGAATCAATCCATGTTCCAGAGCCTGTTATGAGTATCGCGGTTGAACCAAAAACAAAAGCTGACATTGAAAAGATGTCTTTGGGTTTACAGGCATTGGCCAAAGAAGATCCTTCTTTCCGCGTATCTGTGGATCAAGAATCTGGTCAAACAATTTTGGCTGGTGTTGGTGAATTGCATTTGGAAATTTTGGTTGATCGTTTGCTGCGTGAATTCAAAGTTGATGTTAATGTTGGCGAACCGCGCATTGCGTATCGTGAAACTTTCCGCAAGCCAGTTACCGAAGAATATACTCATAAAAAACAATCTGCCTTTGTATGCGCAAAAAGAAAAAGGGTATATTGCCGATAAAATCGCTGCATCGGTTGACAGCGATCTGCTCGGAAAACAGATTGCCCGCGAGCTTATGGACCGTGACTATTCAATCTATGAAGCAAAAGACTACACCATAAAAAGTCATAGAATTGACGAAAACCTTCCCGAAACGGAGATTGTGGACAGTTTATCTGAAGAAAATCTTGAGGAATTCAAATCAACTGTTGGTAAGCGATATGAGGACCGTATTAAGGTTGAATATGCATTCCAGAAGC
>CALCEG010000101.1 GCA_937900435.1 uncultured Alphaproteobacteria bacterium | reverse complement strand
GGACTCGAACCCTGGACCCACTGATTAAGAGTCAGTTGCTCTACCAACTGAGCTACGCATCCAAAACCCTCGTCTTATATCAGCGGACATAATTATAAACACAAAATCTATAAAATGCAAGTTTTTATAAAAACGAATCGGTTTTCTTTAATCTTCTTTACAAGACAAACATCTTTTCCTTAACTCTGTATTCTTTATATCTTCTATATTTTGTGCGCCAGCCAACCACATAACGCGTTCTAAATCCTGTTTCAAGTAATCAAATACAGACACAACACCACGCCAACCGCCCAATGCCAAACCATAAATTACAGGCCGCCCAATTGCAACGACATCTGCCCCCATTGCAATAGCCTTGAAAATATGTTGTCCACGCCTAATACCGCTATCAAAAATAATTGGCACCCGATTATTTACACGTTGCGCAACATCACCCAAGACTTCAAATGACGCTGGCGCACCATCCAGCTGGCGACCGCCATGATTAGACACCCAAATCGCATCGGCACCTGCCCATATTGCAACATCTGCATCATCAGGGTGTTGTATTCCTTTTACTATTACCGGCAATTTCGTCAACGATTTAACATACATCACATCGTATGGCCCTAATTCGTTTTGTGCTGCTGCAAAGATAGCACCGATACCTTGCCCTTTTGTTTTTCCGCTTTTCTTTGGCACATTAGGCAACGATAACGGGAATTTAAAATTATTTTTCGCATCACGAATACGATTCCCTCCAATTGGCGCATCTACGGTTAAAATAATTGCTTCATAGCCCAATTTTTCTGCCATCTTAACCAGTTCACGATTTGCAGCATCATCTTTACTTAGATACAGTTGAAACCATTGTGGCGCACCATTTCCTGCCTGCGCGACCGCTTCCAACGTTGAACTAGCGTATGTACTGACACACATAATTGTTCCACTAGCTGCAGCACCACGCGCTGAACCTGCCTCGGCACTTTGATGTGCCAAACCATGCGCTGCCGCTGGCGCAACAATTACTGGCAAAGAAATATTTATTCCCAAAATAGATGTTGCAATATCAGGTTCGTTTATACCGGTTAAGACACGCGGATAAATATCAACTTCATCAAAGGATGTTTCTTCATTAAATTGTTTAGTTTTCACAATAATACTAAATGCATTTTCTTTTTCTATTTTAATATCCATACTAATTTCTCCTTTTTTAAAGTTATTCATATTTAT
>CALCEG010000100.1 GCA_937900435.1 uncultured Alphaproteobacteria bacterium | reverse complement strand
CATATACGGTCAGGAGGCGCGCGAACTTAACTTGTTAAAAGCGTGGCTTGCTGAAAGCGTATATTGTTGGACAGAACTGCCACTTGAATTTCAAGACAAAATCACAAGACCTTGGAAACAAAAGGAAACCCAATGACAAGTAAATTGAAATGTCCGTTGCCACCAATGTTGGGAAAAATTGAGTTCCCAAAGATAGACAGCATACCTGTTAAAGAGTTGGAAAACTATCGCAAAACACACAACGGCAATTATTGGTAGAACATAAGGAATAACAACAGAAAACAAAGGAAAGAAAAATGAGCAACAAACTAGTAATCAGAAACAATAACGGAACACTGAGTGTCGCCGTGTTCGAAAGCGTCGTATCTGGCCAATACGGCGAACGCAAAGTATACGGTGCAGCAATACGCAAAAGTGTAAAAAACAAGCAAACAGGCGAATGGGACGAATACAAACTGTCACTGTTTGAAGATGAAATGTGCGCCCTGGCCGAACTGCTGTCAATGACACACCAGGACCTGATAAGATTGAAATCCGCATCTCGTGGACAAAATCCCCAGGAATCAGCCAAAACAGAAGAAACAGTAAACGAAATTGGGGATGATATTCCTTTCTAGGAATTCGTCCTAAGTGATGACATAGAAAAACCGAGCAATAATTCCGGTATCAAAACGTTAAAAAGGGAAAAAATGGTAAATATAGATTTAACGAAACCGATACCGGAAGTGCTGTGGGAAATGTATCAATGGGCCAGATCCATCGAAGAAATGGACTGTGGTCCTAACTTCCCAACAGAAGATGAAATACAAAACCTGCGAACACTAAGCAGCGCAATATATGCAGCGATAGCAGATTTTGTGCCAACGACCCCAGCACAGGTTCGAATAAAGCTTGCCGCATTAAAAGACCAAGCAGAAAAGTATAACGAAGAAATGAGCCCACACATAACCGCGACAATCGCCCAGACACTGAAATCAACCGTGGTGTAAATAGTGCGTTTTGCGTGTGGATAAAGGACAAGACATGGGACAATTATTGACGCAAAAAGCCGCCTGCGAATACCTGCGCAAATGCTGCGGGTCGATGTCGCCAACCACTTTCAAGAGAGAGGTTGCAGCAGGCAGAATACCATACAAACAGTTTGGAAAAGTTAACAGATACAGAATTGAGGACTTAGACCAGTGGCAACAAATAACAACAGTCCATTCCGGATATTCCGACGTGGCGAAATCTGGCACGCATATATATCCTTCACGCACCAGAAACGTCGCTTTGTCTTTCGCGAAAGTACGGGCACAGCTGACCGGGAAATAGCCCAGCAGTACTGCATCGATAAGAT
>CALCEG010000099.1 GCA_937900435.1 uncultured Alphaproteobacteria bacterium | reverse complement strand
CTTTTCAAGGATTGTTGCTCCGTAAAGGTAAGCGGTTGTTAAAATAAGCATGTTTTCATCAGGTTTTGTATGATCTGAGTAACCGATTTCATAGTTAGGGTAGAGATCCTTAAGGTTTTTAATCATCCATAGGTTTGCATCAGCATTGTCTGTTGGATAGGATAAAACGCAATGCATAATTCCTATTCCTGCTTCCCCATTAGTATATTTTTCATTTGCCTCTTCTATTGCATCAATGGCTAATTTAATCTCATCAAGATTTGAAGCTCCAGTTGAAATGATGATGTCTTTTCCTTTTTCAGCGATCTTTTTAATGAATGGAATGTTTGTAAGGTCTGATGAGGATATCTTATAGACATCCATGAATTCATCCAAATAATCAATGGAATCAAAGTCAAAAGGTGTTGATAGGAACATTATTCCAATTTCATTGCAGTAATCAGCTATTTCCCTATATTCCGCTTCTCCGAATGAATCGAATTTCTTAAACAATTCATACTGTGAAGTTGTAGGCTCTTCATTTGTATCCCAATATGCTGGAGAGTTCTTGGAAGCTATTGTATTCGCTTTATATGATTGGAATTTAACTGCATTGCAACCTGCATCTTTTGCTTCTTTTACCATTAGTTTAGCAGCATCCATATTGCTTATATTTTCCTTTTTAGCAATGTCATAGTAATTTACACCAATTTCAGCTATTAAAAATGGCTCTTCATTGAATATGCTCATATTTTCACCTTATTTCATTTCCTCTTTCCATTCTTTGTATGATTTCTTGATTAGCCTTTTAATGTTATCAAAACCATGTTTCAAGTCAATTTCACTCATTCTCTTATTCATTTCCTGTCTTAATTGATAGTCATTTATTGTGCTTTCAAATCTTTCCTTTATTTCCTCTTTAGAGACTTCACTGCCTAAACCTAAATTAATGAATCCATTTTCCACATTTCCAAATATGTGGCTTAATTCCCTTTCATTTTGGCAAAGGCAGATGCAAGGAACTCCAAGTGAAGCTATTTCATACATGGTTCTTCCTGCAGAAGTGAATATCAAGTCAGCATCGTGCATATGCTCACTCATGTTCTTAACGTTTTCATAGATTTCTATTCTTTCATTATCCTTGTATTTTTCTTGGATTTCCTTTTTGTTTCCATAACCAAGTCCTAAAATGATTTCAATCTTGTTTTCATAATCGCTTTCCAAGATCGCTTCAAGAACCTTTTCAGTTAAGTTGTTTGGGTCTGTTCCTCCAAATGTGAGAAGAACTTTTTCTACATCTTCTTGGATTTCCTTAAATGATTGATAGTAAAACTCATCTTTGAGTATGTAATATTTATGTCCAGAATAAAGGTTTTTAAGAGGTATTTTATGCTCGTATAATGCATCAAAGACCATATGTGCATATTTCACTCCCCCTCCAACATCCTCAAAATTAACTATGAAGAATCCTTTGTCCCTAAGGGATTTTGTATACTTGGAATTTGTATTGAGGATGTCATTGATTACAATATCCGGATCGTATTCAACTATCTTTTCAATCAATTCCTCTTTTGCCTCATCGTCAGCCTCTTTTCCTTTGCCTTTATTGCTATTGTGAGTAATGTAAGGATAGTTGTTGTTTTTGACGATTTCAATTCCTAATGGCTGTGCTTCATCAAGCAAAAACACAACCTCATGATTGACTAATTTGGAAGCTATTGATAAAGCCCTGTAAATATGACCGGTTCCGATTTCATGGGAGGCATCAGCTTTTATCAAAATTTTCTTCTTCTTCAGGATTCTTTCAGCTACCCACCAGTCTTCATAATTGTCAATGTCAATGCTTTCTTGCTTTGAGATTTCAATTAACCCAATATTATCTCCAAGACGGCTGTTTTCAGTTACAAATTCTCGTTTTGTTGCAAAAATGCTTCCGGTTTCCTTAAATGCTTTTGGCAGGTATTGCCTGTTCACCCTTTCCTTGTATAATGGGAAATACTTCTTCTTATCCTCATCGTATCCCCAACTCAAGTGTCTGTCATCAACAACACTGATAATTGTATCATAGAACTCGTTGTCTTCATTTGAATTTAATAATGTTTCAATAGCTAAATCTAAGGTTTTTGTTTTAAGAAGTGGGGAAGTGGGTTGCACTGTAATTACAACATCATATTTTTCGTTTGCTTTTTTCTCTTTTTGAACTGTTGCATCATAGATTACTGGATCAAGTGGAATTGAGTCTTCTGCAAGTTTCCCATCTCTTTTAACAGTTTCTGCACCGAATTTCTCTGCAATGAACTTTATCTCATTGTCATCTGTTGTTACAAGAACATCATCAACATATTTTGATGCATTTCCCATTTCTATTGTATGTGCTATAAGTGGCTTTCCTCCAAGCAATCTTATGTTTTTTCGAGGAATGCCTTTGGAACCGCCTCTAGCAGGAATTACAACTAAAATTCTATTATCCTTATACATTTTAAAACCTTTTAGCTATTGATTTTTCATTGATTTTTTTAATTGTGCCGTAAATACCAGCCGCCATCACACGATTTCCAACCTGTAATGAATCCAGCATTTTTTGATATTCTGCCATACGTTTTTTGTTTGGCCGAACCATCAAGAAATAAATTATCGCGAATACGACCGCACAATATATAACCATCCCCCAAAAACCATTTTGTGGTTGCGTTGTTGTCCCTGTTTGAACAACTGTATTTACAACTTCTGCTGTTTGTTCCATATAAAATCTCCTTATTTAACAATTAGACAGTAGTAAAAAAACCTAGTATTGTAAAGAGAAAATACAACTTTTTTATATTCTTTCAAACCAAGAATCCATTTCTGACAATGGAATAATCTTATAGACAGGTCGCCCATGATTACATTGCCCTGCCCGTTCTGTTTTTTCGATATCACGCAACAAGGTATCCATTTGCAACATATCTAACTTTTGACCTGCCCGCACAGAATGATGGCACGCCCAATTTGCCAATTTCAGATGCAACTTTTCATTCAACTGGGACGAATGTCCATTTTCGCGCACCTCGTCCGCAATACTGCGCAATACCTGTTCCCAATCCAAATCCCAATCGGCTGGCTTTTCAAAAATAGGGACCGCAGCTTCACCAAACGCATCAACAACCAATCCAGATTGTTTCAGTTCATCAATAACAGTTGTGATTGCCACCACATCTTCTTCGCGCAAATCAATGACAATTGGCGACAACAGTGGTTGCGTCTTTATTTTATGCCCACGCAGTTTTTCGTATGTTATTCTTTCGTGCGCAGCGTGCTGGTCAACAACAATCATATTATTATCTTTATACGCAATAATATATTTATTTCCGATTTGCCCAACGACACGTCCCAATGGCGGTTCACAAACTTGTGCCTGCATTGGTGCGACATTTTCAGTTTCGCGCACTATGGGTCTGACATCTTGAAAATTACCAAATTCGCGTGCGATTTCTTTATCACAAACCTTAAAAGAATCAGTCCTTATATTAAAATCGAACCTTTGTGGCGCACTTGCTGGTTTAAGCTCCAAGGGTTGCGAAACATATTCTTTTTTTTCTTCTGTTGCAACCATTGTTTTCGCCAATCTATCACGCAAAGACTTTATTATAAAAGAACGTACATGTGTTGGTTCTAAGAAATGCACTTCTGTTTTTGCGGGCGACACATTAACATCAACGGCATTTGTTGGTAAATCCAGATACAACGCACACAACGGAAACTCACGCGCGTGCATAACATCCATATATGCCGCACGCAACGCACCAACCAAGACTTTATCTTTAACAGGCCGTCCGTTTACGAACAAATACTGGTCAACACTTGACGCACGCCGCAACGTTGGTTCTGACACAAATCCCGACAAACGCATACCAACAGTTGACCCAGATGAAACATCTAAATCCAACATACGCCCTGCGACATCTTGCCCCATAACAGCCTGGACACGATTTAACAAACTTTCGTTTTTTTGAAAGAACCATTTATTATTCAAAACAAAACCAACATCAGGACGCGCCATTGCCAAACGTTTTACCACATCCAACACAGACATCATTTCCGCCCTGTCCCCACGCAAGAATTTCAATCGTGCTGGTGTTTTTGCAAATAAATTTTTCACCCTTATGCGCGTTCCAGTTTGCCAATCAGATGGGCGGATTTCATGCGTATTGCAATCGATTTGCCAACCATTTTCATCATCGCCATTACATGTGTCAATTACCATATCAGACACAGACGCAATTGACGGCAAAGCTTCGCCACGAAACCCCATAAAATTTATATTTAACAAATCATCACTGGGTAATTTAGACGTTGCGTGTCTGGTAATTGCGCGTGCCAAATCATCGCGCGACATTCCCCCACCATTATCAATCACGCTTATTAACGTCCGTCCACCGTCCAAGACATCAACAACGATATTATCTGCGCCGGCATCTAACGCGTTTTCAACTAATTCTTTGACCACACTGGCAGGTCTTTCAACCACTTCACCAGCTGCAATTTGATTAATCAAAAAATCGGGCAAAACACGAACCGCCATATCCTTTCCTTCTATATTGTATCTAGTTTTTAAAACTGACGTCCAATATTTCGTATTCTTTTTCCCCAGACGGCAGTTTTACAACACAAGTATCCCCAACGCACCGCCCAATCATTGCGCGTCCAACAGGCGATGTGCACGATATAATCGTCTTGCCATCTGATTCGATATCAGACAAAATTCTGCATTGCATTTGATTACCATCTTCATCTTCGACCAAAACACGCGCACCAAAGACAACCCTGTCCCCACTTAACGAATCAACATCAATCACAGACGCGTTTTCAATAATATCTTCGATAAAACGAATTCTGTTATCAATTTGACGCTGTTTTTCTTTGGCTGCACTATAATCCGCATTTTCAGACAAATCCCCCAGCGACCGCGCCCACTGCACTGTTTTCAAGATTTCCGGTCTTTGAACTTCTTTTAAATCTTTTAATTCTTTTATCAGGCTATCAAAGCCAGCCCTTGATATTGGTTTCTTTTCCATTTTTAATCCTATTTTTAATCGAATGAATTATACGCATTCATTTTAATTTTGCAATTATCAAATTAAGGCTGTATAGTATACATAATTATGTTTATGAAAAATATCTTAACTAAATTTTTATTACGCCGATTTTTTTCTGGCGTTGGTTTAGTTATGCTGGTTATTTGCGGAATTATTTTTGCAGTTACTTTTGTTGAAAGACTGCCTGCCAACCCGACTGCGGCCAGTGCTTTATTTGATTCGTGGGTACGCCTGCTGGAATACGTTCCGTTGTTTTTACCAATGGCTGTTTTTATGGGAACGCTGTTAACATCATACAACCTAACAAAATCTAGCGAGAATATTATTATATCCAGCGCAGGCTTATCTCCATTTCAATCAACGCATCCATTTTTAATCGGTGCATTCTTAATTGGTTTATTTGCATCGACTGTTGTTAATCCCTATTCCGTCAACGTCAGTTCCAAGAATATAGCAACCGAAAATTTGCAGTTAATCGACAACAAGATATGGTTACGCGAATCATCTGAAAACGGATACATAACAATGAACGCAAAATCCATGCGTAAATCTGGCGATGATTTAATATTTGAAAACGCAACTGTATACGTTCAAACACCTGATTTTAAACTTATTACCCGCGTAAACGCAAATGACATCACATTATCACAAAACGGTCTTTCCACGTCCCAGGCAACAGTATGGTCAAACAACGGCATACTAAAACAATCAGACTGGCAAACCCCGACATTATTAACGCCACAAACCGTCTTGGACAGATATTTACAACCAGACAACATTTCATTCTGGCAATTACCGAATTTTATAAAACGCATGGAAACGATTGGTGTTCCTGTTCGCGCACACCGCGTACAATTATGGACATTGCTATTTTTACCACTTACGATGATATCGATGGCATTATTGGGGATTGCATTTTCACAGACAAAACAACGTCGCAATTACAGTTTCGGCATCAAATTTAGTCTGGGTATAATAACATGTTTTGCTGTATACTTTTTAATTAATTTATTTAATGCCTTGGGCACAACTGGAACCCTGCCCCCGATACTTTCGATAATCGCGCCACCATTAATTATTATTGCTGGTGCTGGCATATTCATTACCAGTTTTGACACGATATAGACAAATAAACCCAAGAACCCAAAAGGACACCTGATGCCATCAAAAAAACGCAACGGCGCACAATTCAAGAAAATCATTATCTGGCTAATTGTCATTACGCTATTGGTTTTGATGTTTATATCATTTTCGACCCCGCAACACCTAACAGAAATAGTGGTTTACCCATGAATTACATAGATATTTATCTGGAATCGTTATCAGCCGAAAAAGGTCGCAGTTCAAAAACATTATCCAGTTATGAATCTGACCTGCGCCTTGCCAACAGCGCAATAACTGGTGGATTAATGAACGCAACCACAAACGATATCCAAGAATACATTTCATCTTTACCAGACAAACCATCTTCTATTTTACGCAAGGTGTCCGCACTGCGTGGTTTTTATAAATTTTTAATGCTTGAAAAAATTATATCCAGCAATCCAACCACAAACCTAGATACACCAAAGCCATCGCGTCCCCTGCCTAAATTTTTATCAATCGAAGAAATAGAATTATTGATATCCAGTGCTGGCGACATTAAAACATCTGTGCGTCTGCGCGCAATGATAGAGTTATTATACGCATCTGGTCTGCGCGTATCTGAACTGTGTGAATTACCAATGACGGCTATTTTGGGCGACAAACTATTAATTCATGGCAAAGGCGCCAAAGAACGCCTTGTACCGATGCACCAATCAGCGATTGACGCATTGAACAAATGGCTAAAGATCCGTGATGATTCAAACGAATCGAAATATGTTTTTCCTACAAACAGCAAATCGGGCCACATAACACGCGATGGTTTTTTCAAGATTTTAAAAAAATGTGCTGCATTATCTGGGATTTCCCCATCACGCGTCAGCCCACATATATTACGTCATTCATTTGCATCACATTTATTATCTGGCGGCGCTAATTTGCGCGCCATACAAACAATGCTGGGACACGAAGATATTTCAACAACACAAATTTACACCCATGTATTACCTGAAAAATTACAAGAAACAATAAGCCTGCATCATCCACTGGCAAAAAACAAAGGAAATTAATAATGATAAAAAAATGCGACAACCCTGGTTGTGCCAAGGCCGGCACTTGCCGCGCCCCCAAATCGCGTGATTTAAAAGACTATTGGTTTTTTTGCCAAGAACACGCCGCAGAATACAACAAAAACTGGAACTATTATGCCGATATGTCCCCCGAAGAAATCGAGGCCGACTGGGAACGTCAAACATTTGGCGAACCACTAAAAGATTCAAACGCTGGGAACGCAAACGCTACAGACTATACAAAATTTTTAAACGATTTCATTACAGGTCGCAGCAAATTCGATAAAATGCCAGCAAAAAGCAAACTGCCTACAAACGTAAGTTCTGCATTAAAAACATTTGGATTGGGCGTATACGCATCCTGGCGCGAAGTTTCTACTAAATATCGCACATTGGCCAAGAAATACCACCCAGACACCGCAACAGACAAAGAAAACGCTGCATCAGAATTTGCACGCATATCTGCGGCATACGACATATTAAAACAGCACTTTGGCAAAAAATAAAAACAAATAAAAAAATGACTATATCAAAAAAATATGATATAATCATTCTTATGAAGCGGACATTCTATTTTTGGTTATGTTTTGGAATTGCCATTATATTGGCGATATATTTTTCTGTACGCACGATTACATCGCACAACGGTTATGGCCCTGTATCCCACATACGAAACAGAACAACAATCATCCACGATTCCAAGGATACAAATCTATCAAAAAACATAACAGACGCTATATCCATCAGACCTGGAACCGCGATAAAATCAGTAAACCTTAATGAAATAAACAATCGAATTTTATCTATACCACAGGTTCGCGAATCCGCAATCAGACTTACACCCAACGGCGGTATATCAATCAAAGTATCAACATATCACGCGGTCGCATTATGGACAGACGGCGAACAATATTTCCCGTTATCTGCAAACGGCGACACCGTACAACAACCAACCGACACACGCGACATTGGCAGTATTGTATTTCGTGGTCCTGTACCAAAGGACATATCGGAAATAACCAAAATGGCGCACAAACTAATCGGTTATATTGATTATCTGGAATGGATTGAAAATCGCCGTTGGAACATACGCACATTTTCTGGCATCACGATTCTGTTACCTGCGGAAAATCCCAGTGATGCAATAAATACACTTGTTACACTGAATCACAATTACAAAATACTTGATAAAGACTTGCAACAGATAGATATGCGCGACTCATCAAGAATTCTTGTAAAATGAAATCACGACAATGAATTTAATATCGTCATCTTTTTTATGTCTTGATATTGGCACATACGGTGTTCGTGGTATTGCACATCACATCAGCGGCGGTCAAATTGACCGTTCTGCATTTTTCACCACCGACAGTTCTGATACTGTATTTGCATTAAAATCTGTGATAAACGAACTGGAACATCAACTTGGCACACACTTTGACAGTGCGTATATAACCGGGAACTTTGGTCCATCAAAATTTAATATGTCTGTTCAAAGTACGGTTTGGGGCAACGAACACAAAATCAACGTTTCTGATATTCGCGCGCAAATATCAAAAATAACAACACCAGAAGATTTTTTTGCATTACACATTATTCCACTACGATACGACAGCCCCGGTTTTAAAAATATGTTATCACCGATTGGTTATGTCGACACACAACTGATATCGGCTTTCAGTGCTATCTTTTATTCACAATCTGGCATAGACCAAACCCACGACTTAATGCGCAACGCATACATTCAACCAATTGCCTTTTTTGATTCGCAATACTTGCACAACAGCATATACCGCACTGCAAAACAACCAACAATGTTCATCGATTTTGGTGCAGAATATACCACTGCATCAATATGGACTGACAGGGGTCCTGTATTTCATACTAAAATTAAACTTGGTGGCACAGATATAACGAACGCGATATGTACAAAGTTTAACATTCCACGCGAATCTGCAACTGCAATAAAGCATAATGTATTATCATTATTACCCAAAGAAATGGACCGTTTTACACCGGCTGATACAGCATACGATTTTTCCAGGGGCGACGTAAATGACGTTGCATTACCAATATTGATTGACATCATAACCAAAATCAAAGACGAATGTATCACAGCATTCAGAAAATACAAACCCACAAAAATAATTCTGACTGGTGGCGGCGCAGAAATCGAAGGCATGCGTGATTTCATTGAAAACGCCTTTGCTGTCATCACAGAAGTATTACCATCTGACGCGACTGTACGGGCATTATCTGATTATATCTGGCGGTGCGAGGCACCCCATCGTGAAAAATACATCGCCCAACACAACAAGTGGAATCGTCGCACCAGTTTTATAAAACGCCTATTTAACAGAAAGCCGAAAAAGAAAAAACATTTCGTTCCGATATTACCCAGCACTTTATCATTTGATATGCGCAGTCCTGCGACATACGAATTATTTAAATCTGGGGACATATCTATGATACACGTTGACATTATGGACGGCTTTTACGTTGACAGAATCGCAGGCAGCATTTCTGAACTAAAACAAATCCGCGGTCATACCAAGGCACACTTGCACGTTCACCTGATGACCGAAAGTCCATCTGTATGGGCGTCTGATGCAATTGCGGCTGGCGCAGACACAATTATTCTGTCGACCAACACATCAGGATTGCGCAACGCGATAAAATTAGTTCGTGATTCTGGTCGTCGTGTTGGCATTGCATTACACCCCGATTCTCCAATATCGTTATTAAAGACGATTATCAGGGACATTGATGAAATAATGATAATGTCTGTTCCACCTGGCGCATCCGGCCAACAATTTGAACCAACCGCAGTACACAAGATTGCCGCACTGGTTGCCACACGTAAAAAATACGGTCTAAAGTTCGTAATATCTGTTGACGGTGGCATAAATGACAAGACCGCTCAACTGTGCTGGGCAGCTGGTGCAGATTTATTAGTCAGCGGTTCATATCTGGCAAAATCACACGATTTTCCGCTGGCGATACAAAGCCTGTTGCCATCATCTGAAACAAAGTAAAACACCGGCAGAAACCGGTGTTTTTTTACACAAACATTGCACTTAGGGATGTGGGTTCAGGGCCTAAAGAAAGTCCTTACTTATAATGCGATGTTTGTTTGCGCCTTTTTTATCAGGCAAACTAAATATACAACATTTAAAAATAAATTTCTATAAACTTTTATTCCCAACCAAAAACATATTAATATGGCCGTACAACACCGCGTATCCCTGGAAAGTCTTCACTGGTATAATTTAATCTTATTAATTCTGATATATCGTTTGTTGGGTCTTCCGGTATAATAAAAAATCCCAGATTTCCAATGGTTTCAGACAGTTGATTTAGTCCGCCTGCATCACACTTAGCCTCACATAGCATTTTATCTGTCTGGTGTGTTTTGTTGCTGTTGTATTATGTTATAATCTGTCATCATTTTTTTGACCGCAGATTCCAGGTCGCCTTGGATTGCCCCTGGCGTGATATAGGTGTTGGCAAATGAATCCTTGAACCTTTCCTGTACGGAGCGACCAATCGTTTCCAGACATATCAGGTCAACAATGCGTTCTTTCAGGTCTTGGGGGACATTGTGTTTTATGATAATTGGCTCTTCTATCAAGATATGCACAAATTCATGCACAAACATTCCATATAGCGGCCAGTCTGCCGGATAATCAGACACACGAAACAGAATCACAGGTTTTTCCCCAGAATAATATGAACCACCACAACCATATGCACAAACTATGTCCAATTGTTCTGGTAATTTTATCCCCCATTTGTTGGCCAGTGGTTTGATTTTGCCATCTATCGCCATCTGCATTTTGGGGATGACGGAATTTATTATTGTATTATCCAGTTTTTTCAAATCACTTTCGTTATAGATTTCGTTTAAAAAGATATCACGATAATGTTTGACCTGTTGTGCCGTAGGGGATTCAATTTCCATAAATTCATGCATGCGTTTATCGTTTGGCACAAACTGATTATATGTGTATTTATGGTATTTCAGGTTTTGGTGATAGTCGCTGTGCATATCAACAATTATATCCCAGCACTGTTCCGCATTCATATGTTTCAAATTTATTTGCATACCAAACTCCTTATTTTCCCATAAATTATATCACACCGCATCACACTTTGCATCACAGTTTTTGGTGTTTGGGGGTCATGGGGCGGAAATGGGTTGGATTTGCAGCCATTTGTTAAAATACCCCCCCGACACTTCGTCAGGGTTGTTAAAATACAGTGCAAATATGGAAAACACTGGTCGGATTACGACACATTGTTATATTTGCACCGGAACTTATGGGCCTAGCACAGCCCCAAACCAAATTCCCATCTGGTTCTGTCTAAAATTCCATCACAAAAAGCAAACGGTATGCAATATTATTCTTTTATTTTGTAATTTCATCGGCAATTAAATTCACAGCATTATTTGCAACCTGTGCTTTTTGCGCCATTTTAACCAATCGTGCTGGATTATCGAACAAATCATTTAACGTTGCGACCAACCATTTTACCGTAAATTTACTTTGTTCAATTGCGAATCCACCGCCATTTTTTGCAAAACTTTCTGCATTTGCCGCCTGATCTGGATTAATATTCAACGGCACCAATATCGCAGGTCGCCCAATCGTCTGCAGTTCCACAACCGTACTTGCGCCACTTCTGCCGATGACTAAATCCGCATCTACAATAGTAGATGCCATATTATGAATAAAAGACAGCACATTTGCGCGAATTTTATTTTCCGCATAAAAACGTTGTAATTTTTCGACATTTTCTGGTCTTGTTTGATGTGTCACAAATATTTTTTTATTTTTCATTGCGACAATCGCCTGTGGCACAACATCATCCAGTATTTGCGCCCCCAGCGACCCACCAGTAATCAATAACTTGCCATTTTCTGTCAATGGTGCACCTGCAACATCCAAGAAATCACTGCGCACAGGCAACCCCGTATAAACAACCTTGGTTCCCGCATTATTTATCCCAGATACGATTGGGAAACTGGTCATCAGCGTTTTTACCCAGCGCATTACAAACTTATTCGCACGTCCAATCGCAGCATTTTGTTCATGCAAAAATGTTGGTATTTTCCAAACGTGCGCTGCGAACACAACTGGTACAGACGCATACCCCCCAAACGCAACAACCCGATTCGGTTTTGCAACCAAGAACCTTGCAACAAAGGCCATTGCAGACACCCCAATCTTTGCCAACGCGACAATCTGTTTTAGTTTTGATTTTGCCCCAACACCAGCCGCCCAAACAAACGCGATTTTTGCCCCCTTTGGCGCATTTCTTTTAACCATATCCCTGACACGTCCATCACAAGAAATAACAACCTTGTGTCCACGTTTAACTAATTCATCTGCGACACTTAACGCTGGGAACACATGTCCCCCTGTTCCCCCTGTTGCAATCCAAACTTTCATAACTAATCCCCTTTCTTTTTCCATTTATCTTGACGAATTAATGCCAGCACAAAACCGAACAACACACAATACGCCAACAAAGAACTGCCACCGTATGAAATAAAAGGCAACGTCATACCCTTGGGCGGAAATAATCCTAATGTTGTTATCATATTGATACATACTTGTGCACCAAACAATGCTGCCGTTCCACCAATTGCATACAAAACGAATAAATCTTTTGCCTTGGTTGCACTAACAATCAACCGTCTTAACACATAGAACAAAACAACCAACAAAACACAACCGCCCAACGCGCCTAAATCTTCAACAATTACCGCATAAATAAAATCAGTATGCGAATCGGGCAAGTCTTGTTTTACAAATGCATCATTCCGCGCACCAAACAACCCACCATGCCGTATTGTATCAACCGCCGTATCAACTTGATAAGAATCCCCCTCGTTCATAAAAAAAGCCAAAAACCGTTTACGCACATGCGCTAATGTCATCAATGCCACACCCAACATACCCAATCCTACACCACCAAAAGCAAACACAAACGGCCAAGGCAACCCAGCAATAAACAACATCGCCACAAACACCGCTAAATACAACGCAGCCGTCCCAAAATCAGGATGCCAAAAAATAACACCCAGTACAGGTATAAATACCAACAAATAGTACCACCAACTAAAGCATGTATCAAACCGCCACGCTTCCTTGTTCAAGAAAATATTTTCACCATATTTTTCCTTCATCTTGCTTAAAAAATAAGCTGTCATTATAACAAACCCAGGCTTCATAATATCTGACGGCATAACATTAAAAGCCCCCAGTGAAACAAATCTGGCGGAATTCTTTATCATATGCGGCGCAAAAACTGTTATTGGCAACAACAACAGAGCAAACACCAAATTCAACCCAGCCAAACGAAGAACCCACTTTTTATTACAAAAACTTGCGACAAACAACGCCCCCAATCCCAATCCATAGAACGGCAAAGCCTTTAGAAAGAAATAAAACCAAGGCTGATTGATACGTTCTGCTGCAACAGACCCAGCCGAGACCGAAAACACCAACGACAACAACATCAACAACAAAACGCACAGCAACAACGGCCTGTCTATTTCAAAACACCAACTTGTTAATTTACTGTCTTCTTCTGTACGAACTATTCCAAACATATCTTCAATTCTTTATGCAAATTTCAAGAACACCAACGCCAACCCAGAAAACAATATCGACACGATAAAAAATCTTTCGACTATTTTTGTTTCTGGCCACCCCAATTCTTCAAAATGATGATGCAACGGCGCACGTTTAAATATACGTTTTCCTGTACCTGTAATTTTTCTTGTTGCCTTGAAATACATTGTCTGAACAAACGAAGACAACAGTATCAGAACCATCATACCTGCTGCAACTCCCATAACCAATTCAGACTTTAACAGCATTGCAATCGTTCCCATACATCCCCCCAACGCCAACGAACCAACATCCCCCATAAAAATCGACGCAGGCTTTGAATTATACCACAAGAACCCCAGCACAGCCCCCAAGATGGCACCTAAAACCGCATATAAACCACTTGCTTCTGGCAAGAACATAACCGTATCCATAAATCCGATACGCGTTGCCCCATACAGTGCAACAATCAACACCACCAATACCGGCATATATAATTTTGCCAACATCCCATCCAATCCGTCTGTAATATTTGTTGCATTTGCACTGCCACAAATCACAAAGTACGAAAACACATAATACCAAATTCCCAATGGCCATATTATCCCAGCCCCTATTGCCAACGAATACTCTGGAATATATGGTGGCATCGTTTTATTAATCAAGTACGCCAAAACAACAACAAAAATTCCTTCAACCACCAAACGCGTCAATGGCGACAATCCATTCGAAGCCTTTTTTGACTGCGAAGTTACTTTTTTGTAGTCATCAACAAACCCCAGCGCACCAAACATCACCAACGCCGCCAGCGCAATCCAACCTGTTGGATTTGTAATTGGCATAAACAAGACACTGCCAACCAGTATTGCAACTAAAATCAAGATTCCACCCATTGTTGGTGTTCCTTGTTTTTGCTGGTGCGCCTGTGGAACATTTTCACTGATTGGTTGCCCTTTCTTCTGCATTACGCGCATTGCATTAATAAAAGACCGCCCACAACATAACATTATCAAAAACGCAACAAAAAACGCGGCCGCGAATTGCATCCAACCGCTTGCAAAGAAAGACCATCCTAATCCCAGAAAATAATTTGTCAGCATACGAAATCCTTTTTCTCTTTTTTATACTGACATTTTATCACAAAAGATACGATAAACAAACATTAATATAAATATTTATTTACAACTAATTGCATCACCATCATTAACAAACATTGTCCACACATCACCCTTGCCCCACAGGGTTAATTTGTCCCCATTTTTCATAACACCATCATATTTTACCCCCGATGCAGACGGCACTAAATTCAACAGAACTGTTTCATTTTTTATACGCACAGACAACGCATCGGCATCATCAACATATCTGATATCAACATCATATTCACCACACGTTGCAGACACTTTCATTTTTTCACACGCAAAAACCCCTGCAATCAATAAAACTGGCAAAATAAGTTTTTTCATTATATCGACCCTTTGCTTTAGAAGACACCACCGACAATTGGTTTTGATTCTATTTGCTTTTTCTGTAACGCGGGGTTTGGTTTTTGTCCCGCCTTGAAAGCCTCTTGAATAATCATACCATCTGGGTCATCTGTTGCAGACGCGCCACTACGCCTGTTAACACGCATAAAAGTCATACCATTTGGCACCGCAAACGGCTGATTTTTTTCATTTTTCAAGGCTTCTCTCATAAAGTCTGCGAACACACGCGCCGCCATATGCGACCCTGCCCCCTTGCCCAACGATTTTGGTGTATCAAATCCCAAATAAACACCTGCGATTAAATCCTTGGTAAATCCAATAAACCAAACGTCTTTGACATCGTTTGTTGTACCTGTTTTCCCAGCGATTGTATGTCCATACACGCGCGCCTGTTTTCCTGTACCGCGTTCAACTGCCCCCTGTAATATAGACACCATTTGGTACAAACTCTGCGCATCTGACAAGACGCTATCTTCGCTTTTATTTTGGATTGGTTGCATATCACCGACCCAATCTATAATTTCTGTTTGTTGTCCACCGATAACACGTCCATATCTATCTTCGATATAGTCGACCATTTTGGGTTTTATTGCATACCCACCATTAACAAATGCAGAATATCCCAAAACAAGTTTTTCCAATGTTGTTTCACCAGACCCCAGTGCCATCGACAAATTCATATTTTGCATATTTTTTGGATAAACCCCAAAGCGTTGCGCGACTTCGATTGCGTTTTGCGTACCGATTTGTTCCACCAATCTAACAGTCGGCACATTTCGCGAAGTTTCCAGCGACAACCGCAACGGCACATCACCCAGGAATTTTTTATCATAATTTTCTGGTTTCCATAACGTATCATCTTCGCGCCAACCGACAATAGGCGCATCTAAAATCATTTTTTGCGGAGACCAACCGCGTTCCAACGCCGCCAAATATACAAAAGGTTTAATTGTTGAACCAATTTGTCTGTACGCCTGTGTTGCACGATTAAAAGAACTTTCCTTGAAAGAGCGTCCACCAACCATTGCCAAGATTCGCCCCGTATGCGGATTCATTGCGATGATTGCGCCCTGCAATTTATCGTTGTGATTTTGGTTATACGCGTCCAGTTCTTTATTCAAAGCATTTGTTGCGGCGATTTGCAATTCTGGCACAATAGTCGTCTTTATATACAACCCTTGATTATACAAAACTTCACGTCCCAATTCATTCAATAATTGCCTGCGCACATCTTCTGCAAAATATTGAAATTCGTCCTGCATTTGCGCTGTAAACCCACTGTTTATATTCAAATCTTCTTGCGATGCTTCATCAGCCTGAGTTTGTGTAATAAAGCCCTCTTCGACCATACGGCGCAAGACATAATTTCTGCGTTCTATTGCACGATTTCTGTTATTTGGTGCCTTGGGCAACGATGCCAGAAACGCGCATTCTGCCAGCGACAATTCCGACACAGGCTTGTTAAAATACATCAGGGCCGCCGACCCAACCCCGTATGCGCGTGCGCCCAAAAATATTTGATTCAGGTACAAGGTTAAAATATGTTCCTTTGAAAAACTGCGTTCCAATCGCAATGCCAATATTGCTTCTTTTATTTTTCTTGCGATTGTACGCTCTGACGACAAAAAGAAATTTTTTGCGACCTGTTGTGTTATTGTTGACGCCCCCGACAATGGTGCATCAACCCCAAACGTACGCGCCGCATTATTTACAAGTGCGCGTAAAATTCCCTGAACATCAATCCCTGGGTGTGTCCAAAAATTTTGGTCTTCGGCAGCAATAAACGCATTAACCAACTGTTTTGGCAAATCATCATAATCAATAAAGACACGTCTTTCTTCTGCATATTCAATCAGCAACGACCCATCAGACGCATACAATCGCGTTGCCACAGGTGGCGCATACGTTGCCAACTTTTTATAATCCGGCAAATCATTTCCATAAATTAAAACCAGCACCGCAACAGACGCGATACCAACCACAAATCCCCAGAACAAAAAGTTCAATAAAACTTTACAAACTTTTTTCAAACTCATAATAAGTGCTATTTTACGATAAAAAGGCACAATTTGCAAATATTTCGTAAAAAATCTTCTATTCTACCAACAACAAATCATCTTCCAGTTTATGAATTGCATCGCGCACTGCGGCCGCATCTTCAAACTCCAGATTTTCTGCGTGCGTTTGCATTACCTTGGTCAGCCGTTTAATTTCACGTCGCAACGTTTCTGCATCCATAACCCCACCAGATTTATCATAGACAAATTTTCTTGTTTTATCTGTTTTTTCTTGTTTTTCTGCAACTTCTGCAAACACAGCCTTTGACACCGTTTTTGGTACGATATTATTTGCAATATTGTACGCCATTTGTTTTTCACGTCTGCGCGCGGTTTCATCCAGCGCATACTTCATCGAATCGGTAATTTTATCTGCGTACAAAATAACACGTCCATTTGCATTACGCGCTGCGCGCCCGATTGTCTGAATCAACGACCGCCCAGACCGCAAGAATCCTTCTTTATCTGCATCCATAATTGCAACCAATTCACATTCTGGCACATCCAGCCCTTCACGCAACAAATTAATTCCGACCAAGACATCAAATTTTCCCAACCGCAAATCACGCAATAATTCTATACGTTCCAACGTTTCTACATCGCTGTGCAAATACTTTGCGCGCACCCCATTTTCATTCATATAGTCCGTTAACTGTTCCGCCATTTTTTTGGTAAGTGTTGTTACCAAAACACGCCCAGAAACTTTTTTAACAGCATCCAATAAATCATCGACCTGATGTTCTGTTGGTCGAACTTCACAGATTGGGTCCAGCAATCCTGTTGGTCTGATTACTTGTTCTGCGACAATTCCGCCAGACTGTTCCAGTTCCCATTGCGCAGGCGTTGCAGAAACAAATATAGTCTGTGGGCGCAACTCGTCCCATTCTTCAAACGTCAACGGTCTGTTATCGACACACGCAGGTAATCTGAACCCATATTGCGACAAAGTTTCTTTTCGCGCCCTGTCCCCACGCGACATTGCACCAATTTGCGGTACAGTCACATGACTTTCGTCAATAAACAACACCGCATCTTTTGGCAAGTATTCAAACAATGTTGGTGGCGGTTGCCCAGGTGCACGCCCAGACAAATATCGCGAATAGTTTTCAATACCGCGACACGACCCTGTACTTTCCATCATTTCAACATCAAAGTTTACACGCTCTCGCAATCGTTGTTCTTCGATATACTTCATATTTTCGTGAAAGTATTGCAATCTGTCTGCCAGGTCTGCACGAATTTGTCCGATTGCCTGCAAAATACTGGGCATTGGCGTTGCATAATGAGTATTCGGATAAACTACAATCCTGTCTATTTTTTGTAATTTTGCGCCTGTTAAAGTATCAAATTCCCATATTTCTTCGATTTCATCGCCCCAAAAAGACACTTTCCACGCCCTGTCCTGCGCGTGCGATGGGAACAAGTCTAAAACATCACCACGAACACGAAAATCGCCACGTTCAAACGCGGTATCATTACGCTTATACTGAATATCAACCAACGCATGCATAACCTGTCGCATTGATAACATATCGCCTGTTTTCAAAATCAGTTTCATACCGGCGTATTGTTCTGGGGACCCCATACCGTATATAGACGACACACTGGACACCACAACAACATCACGCTCTTCCAGCATTGCACGCGTTGCGCTGTGTCGCATACGGTCCAACTGTTCATTAATAGATGCATCTTTCTCAATATAAGTATCTGAAGACGCAATATAAGCTTCTGGTTGATAATAATCATAGTATGACACAAAATATTCAACATGATTATTCGGGAAAAAAGACTTCATTTCCGTATACAACTGTGCCGCCAAGATTTTATTTGGTGCCATAATTAATGCTGGGCGTCCTAACTTTGCAATAACATTTGCCATTGTAAAAGTCTTGCCAGAACCCGTCACCCCCAACAGCACCTGGGACCTGCGACCTTCATTTACCCCTGCGACCAAATCGGCAATTGCCGATGGCTGATCGCCCATCGGCTGATAATTACTTTCAAGATTAAAAACAGCTTTTTTCATTTTTTATTAACAAATTAAATATAATCTATTATAATAAAAAAACAAGGACCCGAGAGAATGGCATTAAAACCTAGATATAAACGCAGAATATTGTGGACTGTTGTGTCTATAATTGGCGCGCTGGCATTAGCCATCGTGATTGTTCCGCCTATGATAACCCTTAACGGGTTCAAGCCGATGATAGAACACGCAATCCAAGAACAAATGAATATCCCTGCCAAATTGGACGGCAATATTCATTTCAGTCTTATTGGCGGTACAACTATTGTTGCACACGATGTTGTTGTTCCAACTGCATCGATTGGTTCTGTGATGCTGTCTATCCCGTTTCACGATTTATTTAATATGCAGAACGCAAAACTAGAAAAAGCTGTTTCCATTTACGATGCTGATATCACTATTGATAATCTTAGCCCTGCAACCTTTAACCACAATATAAACATATACAACAGCAAAATAACATTCAAAGGTCGGGAATTTAAAATAATCCGCGCTGAATTTAACAACAACAGATTTTACGGCATTGTCCGAACTAAAAATCACAAATACGAAATCGAATTTTTTGGCGACACATTCAAGATAAAAAACAAAAATAACAACCTTGAAATTATCGGCCAAATTTATTCTGACGGTTCTATACGCGGACAAATCGCCCTTGAAACCAGACACATAAACGAATGGTTCAGTTTTTCTGAACCAAAAATCCCGTATCCTATTGCACTGACAATGAATTTCGAATGGAATGGCGGCAACGGATATAAATTTACAAACATTGAATCAGAACACTTTTCTGGCAACATTGAAATTTTGCCAAATGGCGACAAGAACGTTCAGCTGGTATCCGAAGATATTGATTTTGATTTTTCGTTTTTACTGCACCCTCAAAAAATCGACCACAAGATAAATCTTAATCTTGATTTTTACGGCACAATCAAACTGCAAGACGACACATTTAATCATCTAAAACTAAACACAATTATTACCCAAAACGCGATTCAAATAAATAACATTATCGCTGACGATATTGCAATCACTGGTGGCACAATCACTGCAAACGGTGCAAACAATATAATGTTGACTATGCCGTACGATGGAATTGACACAATGTGTTTATTCTCTGGTACGCCTGAAAAATGGTACTGTTCTAAATTTAATTATGGCGATATGTATGGCACAATCAGCGTAAATAACGACAAGTATAACATACTGATACAATCCGACATCCCTGCCCCAACAGATAACAATTTAGTAAAATTAATATCTAAGTTCGGCAACAACGGCACAATAAACTTTCGCTTTTCTGATATTGGTGGCACATATAAAATTTCTGATGGAAAAATAGTTGACACCACATACAACTTTGCCCTTAACAAAACCCTGAATTGGTTAAAAATAAAGACACCATTTTTACCGCGCACAATGACCGAAACCAGCGGCAATTTTGGTTGGCACAATGGCATGCTAACCTTTACTCCAAACGACAATTCATGGCAATTATCGACCTATGACAATTACTTTTATTTATCTGGCAACAGTTTTAAATCCTGGTTTCCAGATATTGATTTACAGTCTTTAAATGATGAAAGTTATATTATTTCTGGCTTTTTCAAAGACAACAACATATCAAACCTGAACATCAAAATTGGCCCCCAAGATTTTTCTGGCAGCCTATCTGGCAACACAATCACATTACACACACCAAAACTATCATTAGATTATTTCTTAAACTCGGAATATTTTGACGATTTTGAAACCAACGAATTTTTAAGCAACGCGCCAATTTTGATACCTTTTGACCTGCCGCTAAACATATCCTTGTCTGCAGACGCATTGATTTATGACAACAACGAATATCAAAACTTTATCTATGCGTTAAAGCCCGATTCACAAACATTTTCGATTACAGATTCAGACCGCGGAAACCTGCTGGCAACTATCGAGCGCGCCCGAAACACATACGACATATTCATACAATTAAATCGCTTTTCTATTAACGGCAATTTACTATCTGATAATATGCCGCTAAATATTCGCGACACAACGTTAACAGGTCAAATAATATTAAACACCAGCGGTCAAATCGCGCACGACATTTTGTATAATATGTCTGGCACAATTGACATCACATTTAATTCAGGCAGTTTAATCGGAATGTCTTTTGACGATTTTTATGCATCTGCCCAAAACATAACAACACTAAACGCCGAATACGCATTGGCAAACGCATTGAATGGTGGCGAAACACGCTTAAAACAAATGCGTTTAATTGGCGAATATCAGAACGGAAACTTTATAACAACCGCCCCTATTGAACTATCAATGCGCCACACAGATGCAATTGGCGGCCTGGCCATCACAGACGGATATATGACCGCAGAATTTGATTTAACAATGCGCGGCACCGCGCCCAGACCAGTTACAATTCAACTAAGCATTTTGCCAAACGGCAACAGGAAATATTCTTTATCAGAAATTATGCAAACACTGGACACCAGTTATATGCGTGCATTTATAAAAACACACGACAAGTTTTAATTTCTGGTGGCATTAAAAAATTCATCTTTTGACAAAACCTGCCCTGCAGAATCTGCATAATAGACATAACGTCCGACACGCACGCTATGAAATCCATTTTGGCAAAATTTAATATTACGTTGCGCGCGCAACAAGACTTTATTTTCCCCGATTAAATCGGCCTGTCTGCCAAACAGCAGTACCGCCACCCGGCCCCACAATCCACGCGCCGCATACGGAACATACAGAACACCACCGCGTTTTTGCAGTTTATTTATATTATATTTTTCAAAATTTGTTTTTAATTTATTTGCCTGATATTCATTCAAGTTCAAATAATCTGCCAGCGTATTTATGTGTTCTTTCATTGTGTTCTCTCTTGTATTCATCAACACATAAAATTATATATACGCAAAAACTCTTGCCAACAGGTATGAAATCATAAGAAAAAACACCCAACGGGTGTTCTTTGTTTATCTTTGTTTAACATTCTGTGCTATTTTTTCTGGATTTTGCAGTTTTAACTTAAGTTTTTCAAACACATTCTTTGCATTTTTTTCTTTCATTGCTTTATATGCATCTAATATATTTTTTTCTGCAAACTCCCGTTCACATCTAAACTTGCTGTCTAATTTTCCTGCATGCCACATAACTTTTCCATATAACACAGCAACATCATTCAAACCGTACAAATCAACAATCAAGTTTTCTCTAAAACGCACAGTATAATCAGAATAACGAATTGGATTAGTAGCAACTTTCTTCAACTTTTCAATTTCACTTACAAGAACTTTCAAATCGATAACATCTTTTACTTTTGACTTTTGTTTTTCCAAACAGACAATCATTTCTTCGATAACATCTTTTACCAAGGATTTATAATAAATCACAATAAACTCCTGTTTTGCTTCAAATACACCATACAAGAAACTTGCAAAAAGTCAATATTTTTACACAAAAAAGTTGAAAATTCATTATTTTAGTTATACCCTGTACCCGATTAACAAAAACATAGGGCAAACAAATATGAAAATTCGCAACATTGCAATTATTGCGCACGTTGACCATGGCAAGACTACATTGGTTGACAATATGTTAAAACAAGCCGGCACTTTCCGCGACAACGAACGCATTGACGACCGCGTGATGGACAGCGGTGATATCGAACGTGAACGCGGTATAACCATTTCCGCCAAACCCACATCGATTCAATGGGGCGACTATAAAATCAACATTGTTGACACACCTGGGCACGCTGATTTTGGTGGCGAAGTAGAACGTATTTTATCAATGGTTGACGGTGTTGTTCTGCTGGTTGACAGTGCCGAAGGCCCCCTGCCACAAACCAAATTCGTATTATCCAAGGCTTTAAAACTTGGGCTTCGTCCAATTGTATGCATTAATAAAGTCGACCGTTCTGATGCACGTCCTGATGAAGTTTTATCTGAAACATTTGATTTGTTTGACAAACTGGGTGCCACAGATTCACAACTTGATTTCCCATATTTATATTCTGTTGGTCGTGATGGTTGGGCGGTACGCGATTTAAATGACGAACGCAAAGACCTGACACCATTGTTCCAATTAATTGTTGACCATGTGCCTGCTCCTGATTGCAACGGTGCACGCTGTCAAATCGATGCACCATTTACAATGCTGGCAACAACACTAGAAGCAGACCCTTATGTTGGTCGCATTTTAACTGGTAAAATAGAATCTGGCACAGTACGCGTTGGTCAGTCCGTTAAGGCAATCAATCGCAATGGCGAATTTATCGAAAATGCAAAAATCACAAAAATCATTGAACATCGTGGTGTTGAAAAGATATCACGCGATTCTGCATCGGCTGGCGACATCGTTGTTGTTGCCGGTTTTTCCAAGGCAACTGTGGCGGACACCTTGTGCGCCCCCGAAGTAACCGAACCAATTCCTGCGATGCCGATTGACCCACCAACCCTGACGATGACATTTTTTGTAAACACATCACCATTGGCTGGAAAATCCGGCAAAAAATTAACATCGCGTATGATTGGCGAACGCCTATTCAAAGAAGCCGAAACAAACATCGCCCTGAAAGTCGAACAAAGCGAAAACAACGAAGCATTCGAAGTATCTGGTCGTGGCGAATTACAACTGGGTATTTTAATTGAAACAATGCGCCGCGAAGGCTTTGAATTATCTGTATCACGTCCACGCGTTGTAATGATTGCTGGCGAGAACGGCGATAAACTGGAACCAATCGAAGACGTTGTAATTGACGTTGATGATGAATTTAGCGGCGTTGTAATTGAAAAAATGACAAAACGCAAAGCAACCATCACAGAAATGAAAGCATCAGGCAATGGCAAAACTCGTATTGTATTTTCTGCGCCATCGCGTGGCTTGATTGGCTATTTGTCAGAATTCAGAACCGACACACGCGGCACCGGTATTATGAATCGTGTATTTGACAAATACGACACATATCGTGGTGCGATTCAACAATATCGCCCAGGCGTTTTAGTATCGATGGAAAAAGGCAGTGCTGCCACATACGCACTATTCAACCTGCAACCACGCGGCACGCTGTTTATCGACCCACAAACAGAAGTCTATTCTGGTATGATTATTGGCGAACATAGCAAAGAAAACGATTTGGAAGTCAACCCAATCAAAGGTAAAGAATTAACTAATATGCGCTCTGTAACCGCAGATGAAAAGTTATTCTTGGCACCACCACGCCGCATATCTTTGGAAGAAGCATTGTCCTATATTCTTGATGACGAACTGGTTGAAATTACCCCAGACACAATTCGCCTGCGCAAGAAAGAACTGGACAGCAACGTTCGCAAAAAAACACGCAAAAACGTTGAAGAATAACAAAATCACAGAACATACTTTTCAAAAGTATGTTCTTTTTTATTATCAAGTGTTATGTTGCAAAAAAAACTAAAAAGATGTAGATTATATAATATGAAACCAAAACGTTTATTTTTATTTGCATCCTATGACAAGAACGGCATTATTGACGATGCGTTAATTCATTATGTAAAATCCATTGCAAGATTTGGCGACATTGTTTTTATAATGGATTCTGATTGCGCCGACACAGAATTAAACAAGATACAATCGTATGCGCTTTACACATCTGGCACACGCCATAACGAATATGATTTTGGCTCTTACAAGCGTGGTTTTATTTGGGCATCAGAAAACTTAAACCTGTCCGATTATGACTATGTTTATATGATAAATGATTCAATGTATGGTCCATTGTTTGACCTATCTGGGTATTTTCAGAAAATGGAATCATTGTCCACTGATGCGTTTGGTATGGTAAAAAATCCACACCACAGGTCTCCACACATACAATCTTGGTTTATTGGTATGCGTAAATCTGTATTTTTATCTGACTGGTTTCGCGACTTTATATCAAACGTCCGCCATCATGAATCCAAAGGAACCATAACTATTCTATACGAACATGGCTTCACACAACAGATAATTAAACACCAGCTGACGTGGGATTGTTTATACTCGGCCCCCAGACGCAGTATCTACAACCGCCCGAAACACTTTTTCAAGAAAAAAATGCCTTTCGTAAAAAAGTTATGTTTTGCACGTCATTATGGCGCATTGGGTCGTAAGTTATTATATATACTTAACCGCACAGAACCAAATCTGCGCAATAAAATTTTGGACAATGCGCAACGTATTTACGGCACAGAAAACATTAACAAGATGCTTACCAACAACCCATTAAAAATCGTATGGCGCAACATCAAATACACAATCCACAAATTACGAACCACAGGAATATAACAATGACCCAAAAACGTATCGCGGCAATAACAATGGCACGCAACGATGAATTCTTTTTATCGCGTTGGATTGAATATTATGGCAAATTATTTGGAAACGAGAATTTATATATTATTCTTGACGGTCTTGACCAAGTTGTCCCCAAAAACGCCGGCACTGCAAACATAACAAAATTACCTCATACTGATATGTCGCGCGCAGCGGGGGACAAGTATCGTATAAACCTGATATCAGACCGGGCAAATGAATTATTAAAACAATACGACATTGTTATTGGCTGTGATTGCGATGAATTCTTGGTGGTTGACCCTGCCCTGAACCAAGACTTAAACGAATATTTATCAAACAAAAAAATCAACACGACATTATCAGGATTGGGACTGGACGTTGGTCAGCATTTAAAGTTGGAAAAAACACTTGATACATCTAAATCATTTTTATCCCAGCGCGCGTACGCCTTGTTGTCTACGCGTTATACCAAGCCTGTTGTAATAAATCGCCCTGTCCGCTGGGGCAGCGGTTTTCATCGTATCAAAGACCATAATTTCCACATTGACCAGAACCTGTATTTATTTCACTTTGGTGCGGTTGATATGGATATGCTTATTGCCAAGGCTGCAAATCGTGGTCCTGATTGGGTAAATCATCTAAAACGTCGTGGCAATGGCACAATAAATGATGTATCAAACCGCGTTGCATACGGTGAAAAATGGCTAAAAATCGCGCGCTTTATTCAAACATATTTACGTGCCCCATACGCGCTTAACAAGCCTAATATGCTGGGGTTAAAGCGCATTGTAAAAATCCCCGAACGTTTCAAACAGACAAATATTTAACTCCATAAAAAAAAAGGAAAACAAACAATGAAACACTTGAAACAAGTTATCGCCAAAATCATATCTAGTTTTGTACCTTCAAAACACAAAACAGCAACATACCAAAAAATTGCAGGATATAGTTTTTCAGACAAACAAGAATTAAACAGATTTATTAACACCCCCATAAAAGATAACAGTGTACTTCTAATAGAAACCAATCGCTGTCATGGGGAAGTAATTTCTGCATACTGGAAATACCTTATTGATGCAGGTTTTAATGTGGACATATTAATACACAATTACCTATACCAAGAACCCCACTTTTCAAGACACAACACATCAAATATAAATATATTTCATTGCGACACAACAGGTATGCACAACATATTACAGTCTGAAAAGACATCACAGTACAAACACATCATAATAATGACACCAATGAATTACACATTCGAAACCCAACCTGTACTTAACCTATTCCCAGAACTAAAAAAATTCAAAAATCTTCACCTAATATGTCATAACACCCCCGATATAAAAGACTACTATTCAGACTTTGATAAATCACACATTTTTGGGCTTGGCCGCAGACTAAAAAACTTTCCCTGCACCAATCCACATTTATTTGGCAACATAAAAAAGACCGATAAAAAGCACACCACTACAACATTTATCACAGTTGGTGGAATAAACCCACAACGCAAGAACCATACAATACTAATTGAATCTATCAAAAAACTTGCTGAAAAAAATTACGATTTCAAAGTAATCATTGTTGGTGGTGGCAAAAAAATAAAGAACATTCCAAACAACATAAAAAAACATATTGTTCTAACGGGTCGTCAAATCGGGGAAAAAATGTTTCAATATATGGAACAATCAGATTTCTTTTTAACACTGTGGGACGACAAAAACAATAGTCATTACAAAACCAACACAGTTTCTGGTTCTCCACAATTAATTTACGGATTTAACAAAATTCCTATCCTAGAACAAAGTTTTGCTGATTTTTACGATTTCAATGAAGAAAATTCTATTTTATATACAGGCGATAACCTATCATCTGCAATGGAAACCGCTATTAAAATGAACAATCAAGAATACAAAGATAAATTTGAAGCCTTAAAAATAACCGCAACGGATATTTACAATGAATCGCTTCAAAATATAAAAAATACATTAAAATAGACACACTATAAAAGAAAGCCCCAATGGGGCTTTTTTTATACTCTGCATGTTCCGATAAAGTCGCATATCTGTCTACGCAGTTTTTTTGTCCACCTAAACGGTGGTTTATCCAGCACCCCTACCCGTTCTAAATTCCGCAAACATTCACGTGCAATTTCTAATTCATCATCAGAATTCAAATATTTTATTTTCTTAAACACCTTTGCGACAAAATACCACAAGAAATTCTGACTCCATTTCTTAAATTGATATTCTGTCGCATTTTCCTTATATGCCGCATACGCATCTAGAATTCCTGTACACAGGCTTTGCATTATTTTTAATTGCTTTGCGCTTAATACAATTCCGCCAAAATTTGGTATATAGAAATACAACGGCAACGGCACAACAGTTACACTTGGATTTTGCAACATAACGCGACTCCACCAAGGAAAATCCTCGAATAAAATCCCTTTTATAAACGGAATATTTGCAATTAATTCGCGCTTATACAAATTCTTCCAAACCTGACAGTGTTTAATCAACCAGCGGCGATTTGGGTTAAATTTGTTGTGCGTACGTTCTGTTGCATATTCAAAGACATCGTCAGTTGTACGCGTTTTAATTTTTTCTATATCATATTTTTTATAAAATCGCTTTGGCACGACATTATCTGTATCCAGTTTTAATTTATGCCGTATCATTAACTGCGGCCTGTAAATTCTGTCGTATGTAAAAGACACAATATCCGACCCATCACGCAGTGCCAGCGCATACGCTATTTCCATTGTTTGTGGGTGAATAAAGTCATCACTATCAACATATAAAATATAGTCCCCTGTTGCGTATTGCATACCGACATTACGCGCATCTGACAGGCCGCCATTTTCTTTATTAACAACCTTGAAGCGTGCATCTAATTTTTCGAATGCATTCAGTATTTGCGCGCTATCATCTGGGCTACCATCATTTACACATATTGCTTCCCAATCTGTAAAAGTCTGATTTTTTATACTTTCCAAACACCTACGCAGGTATTTTTCAACATTGTACACTGGAACGATTACAGATATTTTTGGCATATTAACCTCCTAAGATTATCTAAACAAATTAATAAACTTACGCAATTTCCAAGCCCAGATTAACTTGTGTTTTTTTGCAAACTCTGCACGATATTTCCTTCCGATTTTATATTGCTGTTTTACCTTGGCGTGATGTGCCAAATCCCTTGAATTCAACGCAGAATTTTCATTAAACATATAATGATAATTAACCCATGGAACCACTGCGATTGCGTTTGCCATCTCTATCGCATTCAACACAAACAAGGTATCTTCTTGTGCAATCAACGACGTGTCAAAGAACAAATTATTTTGACGAACAAAATCCGCCCTGAACAAATAACGCCACACATAAGAATCAGTCAACGCATACGTCCCCAGCAATTTTTGTTTCATTGATTTCAACAGTTTGACAGACTTGTAATTAATTGCTTTCGTATATTTATTATCACTAACAAACCCGGCCACAACCATATCGGCGCCAGAATCGACAGCAACCGTTAACGCATGCGCATAAAAATCAGAATCAATCCAATCATCTGCATCCAAGAAATGTATATAATCCCCATCTGCGTTTTTTATCCCGTCATTTCGCGCAGCAGACACCCCTGCATTTTTTTTATGAATAATTTTAAATCTTGCATCTTTTGCGGCATATTCATCCAATATTTTGGGACAACTGTCTGGACTGCCGTCATCAACACAAATAGCCTGCCAATCAGAAAAACTTTGTGCGATTAAAGAATCCAAACATCTGCGCAAATATTTTTCAACCTTATACACTGGGATAATCACAGAAATTTTTGGCATAACGTTTACCTTTTATTTACGAACTACATTTTCAACATTTCCGCTGCAACTGTCCCAGGCTTTGGATTTTTCGCCTGATGATATGTTGTCTTTTGAAAGAAAGCCCCACTGGTTATCTTGTCAAAAGTCTGCTTATCGTATGGTTTGTCGTGCCAATCCCACCACAGTGCATGCGTTGGGTCTTGGTCAACGTGTGGCATTTTTTCGAAATACTTTTTTGCCCGTTCATCATTCATAACCATCGTCTTGAACAACAACTGATGCATAAAGTAATCAAATGGCCCATTTTCATTTTTCCAATATTCCAACATCATCGCCCGCCATGCTGCCAACAGGAACGCCCCCTTGCGCGCACGAATAAAGCAATTTTGCATAAAACTATATGGACTGCCGACATTTTGGCCAGCCATATAAACAAAGAAATCTTCTTGTTCAATCCAATCGGGGATTGGCGCAGTCACAAACCCTGTTGAATCCAACCAATACCCACCATGATTATACAGCAATTCTACACGACAAATATCCGCGAAATGTGCGTGCGATATTTTTCCCTTTTTGCGTTTTTCCATAATAACATCTGGCAACGAAATATAATCAAAGACTGTTTTTTCATCCAACACCACCAATTCCTGTTTACAATGTCTGCGCACACTTCTAAAGCACGCCTTGACCAATGGTGGCGCATTATCTTCGCCCTGCAGCCACAACGTAAAAATCTTGTCATTTTTATCGTTATTTTCCACATCTACTTCTGGCACATTGTTTATTGCCGGCAAGTATCTTTTAAAATATTTTGGAATTACTTTTGAAATAATATTACTTCTGACCACACGCCTTTTTATACGCGGCCGCCAAAACCAGTTCAATATATGCGCACGCACAATAATATAAGTCATCGCAACCATACGTTCCAGATTCATTTATACTACCTTTTTTATCATCTAACTACAAAATCCCCCAGCCAAACTGGGGGACAGATTTATTATTCTTCTATTGGCATAACATCATCTGCATCATCATCGATTGGCCCTGTGGTCATTTCTTCTGCGATACCAGACGCGCGTGCCATAATTTTATCCAGCAATTCCTGCTGTACTTCCGGATGGTCTTTCAACCATGCACGCGCATTAGCCTCGCCCTGCCCCATACGTTCGCTGTTATAAGAATAGAAACTGCCAGCCTTTTCGATATAGTCATACTTTACGCCCATATCCAGAATTTCGCTAATTCTTGAAATTCCTTCGCCATACATAATTTTAAAATCAACCGTACGGAAAGGCGGTGCAACTTTGTTTTTTACAACCTTGACCCTTGTTTCATTACCGACAATATTTTCTTTATCTTTAATCTGCCCTGTACGGCGAATATCAAGGCGCACAGACGCATAGAACTTTAACGCATTTCCACCAGATGTTGTTTCTGGATTTCCAAACATAACACCAATTTTCATACGAATTTGGTTAATAAAGATAAGCAACGTATTGCTGCGCGAAACAGACCCTGCCAATTTTTTCAAACTTTGACTCATCAATCTTGCAGTCGTACCAACAAAAGAATCGCCAATATTTCCTTCCAGTTCGGCTTTTGGCACCAACGCCGCCACACTATCAATCACGACAACATCAACAGCGCCTGATTTAATCAATGTATCTGCAATTTCCAAGGCCTGTTCACCAGAATCGGGTTGTGAAATAATCAGATTAGAAACATCAACACCTAACTTCTTGGCATAACTAGGGTCCAGCGCATTTTCCGCATCGATATACGCACATGTACCACCTTTCTTTTGTGATTCTGCAACCGCGTGCAATGCCAATGTTGTTTTACCAGAACTTTCCGGTCCATAAATTTCAACGATACGTCCCTTTGGATAACCACCGATTCCCAACGCGATATCCAACCCCAACGACCCTGATGAAATCGCCTCTATATTCTGTTGCGACCCATCGCCCATTTTCATAATTGCTTCTTTACCGAATTGTTTTTGGATTTGTGCCAACGCAGATTCCAGCGCAGGATTTTTCACCCCTGCCCCTGTATCTTTTACAACTTCTTTTTTTGCCATAATATTCCCCTTTATTTTCGTACAGGAATCATACTAACAAGACGGCCAAAAAGCAAGCATCACTTTTGTTTCAACAACACAAAAATCCCCAGCACACCAATCACAGCCGTAACAGTCCAAACAGCCGCGGTCGTTCCCCATACTGCGATAACAGCCGCCCCCAATATTGGTGCAACGACATTTGGTAAATTCGCACTTGTTCTGAACACACCATAGTATTTTGTCTGCTGTGATTTTTTCGTCCCGTCAAAGAACAACAAATCATGCACAGATTCCATCAATGCGCCGGAAATCTGCCACAAAACAAATATAGACAACAATGGCACACCTGTACAAACGGTTGCTAATGCCGACAATCCTGCAAACGACCCAAAGCCCAACACCAACCAAATTGTTTTTCCAAAACGCCGAACCAATTTTGCCATAACATCACTTAACAACAGATACGGTACAATCCCCAACGTCAACACCCAACCCAACGCGTCTTTACTAAAACCATTTTCCACCACAACAATCGGCACATACAAGACCCGCATCGCACGCAACGAATAATAAGAAAAGTTCACCAAATATGCACGCAACATACCCTTTAACCTAAAAAACGACACTGTGTTTTTCCATAATGCCTTGAATGTCTTTCGTGGGCTAACAGTTTTTATTTTTTTATCTTCTTGAACAACTTTAAAGTACTTAAACAGCCCCCAGCCAGCCAGATAAATCAACGCAGACGCCATAAATGCCGCCCTGTTATCGAAACGATTTGCAATCATCACCGCAACCGTTGGTGCAATCAATGCCCCAACATTCATCCACAAATGATACCGCGAATTCAATCGCGCCATACCAATATTCTTGGAAAAATCAGACATAAACAACGGAATCAAGGTCGCACTCAACGTTATTGCAAAACCTGTTGCATAATCCAAGATAATAAACGTACGCGGCAATATTGAAAAACTCATCATCGCATAGCAAACCGCAATCATCAGCATAACGAAATAAAAAACCCGAACTTTGGAAAATTGTCTAAATATTTCATTTGCAAACAATCCGACAAAAAAACAAAACACAGAATAAATCGCAACATACACACCAACCGTTGCTGACGACTGAAAAATCCCTAACAACACCAGCGAATAGACCGCATTATAAATACCATCTGCGAATCCCGTAAACAACCCCAGATTCGCAAACGAGAATCCATTAACCTTTTCACCCACAGAAATGTATTTATCTTTTGCCATATCTTGCAAATTATATCACAAAAAAGACGTTAACACGAACACTATTTATTTTCCCAAACACAACTGCCCAAATGTTGCGTCCAGAACCTCTGTCGCGGTAATTGCGCCCAAAATTTTACCAACCGCATCTGCCGCGCCGCGCACATGTTCTGCAAGTAAATCATAATTATCCCCAACATTCATTGCGTTTGCCAATTCTGATTGCGCCACCTCTAACAATTCTT
>CALCEG010000098.1 GCA_937900435.1 uncultured Alphaproteobacteria bacterium | reverse complement strand
ACGATTATGGTTCTTATACTATTTATGTATACCAACCAATGTTCTATGTAAATGATGAGATTAATACAAAAGTTTCTATTAGTAAAATCAATAATCTGGCTAATACTTTATTTACAGGTGCCCAGAGAGTTATGTTTGATAAAGAAATTGCCAGAAATGCGAAAAGTTGGTTGACAGACGGCGGAAAAATATATCTTGAAATAGGGCAGGGGCAAACCGCGTCTGTTTCACAAATATTTGTCGATAATGGTTGGTGTTTTTTGCGTGCAGAACGTGATTTAGGTGGTGTTGAACGTGTTTTGGTTTTTGCAAAGGTGTAAATGATGAAGAAACTGACGGACCAAGACATTGAAAATATGATATCAGATGAATTTTTCCCCGATAATGTCGCGGTTCGGCGTGGTGTACGCGCAAATTTACACCTGAATACGCGAATGCCTGTGATGGATGAAGAAAAACCAACGCATATAAAACTTGATTTGCATCATTTAACCGAAGAACAGGCGTGGGGGGAAATTATGAAACTGGCGCAATCTGGGGTTCGTAATGCAACAATTATCACAGGGGCCAGTGGGATTTTACGGGTAAAGTTTATGCAATGGGCCAAGGAAAGTCTGTTGACCCCGTATATAAATTCTGTTGCGCCGATTAATAATGGTAGCTTTAGTGTAAAATTTAATAAAAATAAAATGACATTTTAATAAAAACTTGCTATTAAATATATTGTTATGAAAAAAATCAAAACCGTATATCAGCAAATTCGTGCTAATAATATCAAGACGGTTGTCTTGGTTGCCTTGTTCCCTGTTATTTTTACAGGGTTAATCTTTTTATTTGTTTGGATGGTTGCGCCATTGAATCAAGCACTGGAAACAACGGCGGCTGTGGCAATACCAACACTGTTAATTTGCGTAATATGGTCGCTGATATCGTGGGCTTTTGGTGATTCTATAATTTTAAATGCTAATAATGCAATTCTGGTATCTGAACAGGACCCAGAATATCGCCATATCTTTCGCAGTGTTGAAAATGTTGCGCTGGCGGCAGGACTGCCAACGCCGCGCGTGTATATAATCCAAGATTCTGCACTTAACGCGTTTGCCACAGGGCGCAGCCCGCGCGATGCATCGATTGCATTGACCAGTGGGATTATAAAGAAATTAAATCGCCTGGAACTAGAAGGCGTAATCGCCCACGAAATGGCGCATATTGGAAATCGTGATATTCGCTTGGATATGATGATAATAACAGGTGTTGGAATAACAGTCTTTGTTGCTGATGTCTTGTGGCGAAATGCAATGTACGGACATTATTATAGCCACAGTGATAATAACAACGATAATCGTGCGAATATGGGGTTGATATTGATTATGGTTGCGTTGGCGTTATCTGTGTTTAATCTGTTGATAACACCGCTGTTGCGAATGGCAATATCGCGCAATCGTGAATATGCTGCTGATGCCACTGGGGCGCATATAACACGAAATCCGCACGCATTGGCGGACGCCTTGCGTAAAATAACCGCTGATTCTGTTGTCGCGAAAAAGAATACTAATAAGTCTATGGCGTCTATATTTATTGCATCGCCTGTACCCGATCGTGCGCTGTTTTCTGATGCCTTGTCAACGCATCCGCCGGTGGAAAAACGTATTGAACGTTTGCAAGCAATGAGTTTATAAATTAGATGGATAAAGGAAAGGATAAGAAATGGCAAATTTGCATTTTCATTATGGTGTGATGAACAGTTCAAAGACCGCTGCGCTTATAATGAATGCGTATAATTTTTCAAAAAACGGTAATTCCGTAGAGGTTATAAAGCCGTCATATGATACTAGATTTGGTGTCAAAGAAATTGTATCGCGTATTGGCCTGACGTGGCAGGCACTTGTGATGCCGAATTTACAAGATTATACACCGAATTATTCGACCAGGGTTATTTTGGTTGATGAAGTTCAGTTCTTTTCGCCGTCTGATATAGATAAACTGGTACAAATTGCCGATACTAAAGACAAGATTGTTATGTGCTATGGTCTGATGGTGGACAGTAATCAGAAAATATTCCCTGCCGCCCAGCGTTTAATAGAGGTTGGCGCAAAATTACATCGAATGGAATCGACCTGTCAAATACAAGGGTGTATGAAATTGGCAACACATCATTTGCGATTTAATAAAGAAGGCAAGGTTGTGCACGCAGGAGAACAGTTCGAATTAGGCGATAATAGTTATAAATCGGTCTGTCGAATACACTATAATCGTCTGTATAATTTAAAAGATAAAGAAAGGTAAAAAAATACTTGCGTTTTAAATATTATGATATATAATAACAATCCGTTGCATCCATAGCTTAACTGGATAAAGCATCTGACTACGGATCAGAAGACTGAGGGTTCGAATCCTTCTGGATGCGCCACGAATTCAAAACCGGCCCAATGGGTCGGTTTTTAATTAGTGATGAGCAACCCAGGATTTGAACCCCTGGGGTCAAGTCGATAGTTGATACAGGAATCAAGAAAAATGCCCTTGGCCAAGGGGACCGAGAGCATTTTTTGTTGCCACTTAATTTTGTGGCGTTTTTCCCGCTTTCTTCTATCTTAACGAGAATAGAATTCAACAACCAATTCAGGGAACATTTGAACTGGGTATGGAACATCTTCGAATGCAGGTACGCGAACAAATGTTGCTGTGAAGTTTGCGCTGTCAACAGAAACGTAGTCTGCGAAATTGCGTTCGCCAGATTCCAGTGCCAATACAACCAATGGCATTTGTTTTGCTTTTTCGCTGACAGTGATAACATCACCTGGGTTAACGCGATAAGAAGCAATTTTTACACGTTTGCCATTTACATAGATGTGCCCATGGCTGATTAATTGACGTGAAGAGAATACTGTTGGTGCTAATTTTGCACGATATACAACAGCGTCCAAACGGCGTTCCAACAAACCAATCAAGTTTGCAGGGGTGTCGCCCTTCATATTGTCAGCTTCCAGATAATATGCGCGGAATTTCTTTTCGCCGATATTACCATAATAGCCTTTTAATGTTTGTTTTGCACGCATCTGTTTTGCATAGTCTGATGTGCTGCCACCGCGTGAAGTTGGTCCATGTTGACCAGGTTTATATTTACGTTTGTT
This sequence comes from uncultured Alphaproteobacteria bacterium, assembly GCA_937900435.1. Taxonomy (GTDB): domain Bacteria; phylum Pseudomonadota; class Alphaproteobacteria; order Rs-D84; family Rs-D84; genus Enterousia. The sequence continues at coordinate 2,781 of CALCEG010000098.1, read as the reverse complement.
AAATGGGGATTTTGCCTGACCCCACAAGTTCACGCCCAGACTACGTCCGATTTTTAATTTGCGTGTGCTGCGCTTTGCGCCTGCTCTTGCCATAATCGTTTTCCTTTTGTTTTTGGTTTTCTTGGTGCCGGGTATTAAACAGAATCCTTATCACAAGCGGGACCAAAAGCACCGTTGTTTAGTCAGTTCTGATTACTCAGCGTGGCTGATTTTATCGTCTTTTGTTTGAAAAATCAAGTGTTTTCTGCAGGTTTAGAAAGTTTTTTATGCCGCAGTCTTGGGCTGTCTTTTTTGCTGTGTCAAAATGACGCCCCAGTTGTGATATGTGATGTGCATCGTCAGATAATAAAACGGGTATGTCCCAACTGGCAGCCATTTTTAGTATTCTGGGTGATGGATATGGTTCGAAACATTCTGGGGTAAATAATGCGGTGTTTATTTCAATCGGTGTATTGTTGTTGGATAACGTTTCGATGGTTTTTTGTTCTGTTTCAATCCACGTTTCTTCTTGTCCCAGTCCGACTTTCTTGGGTAAATCAAGATGTGCCAGCCATGTAAACAGTCCTGAATTAGATGCTGCGCGAACCTTTGCCCAGTATTTTGTCAAAACCTGTTCGCGTGTTTCTGGGTTGGTGTTGCGCATATCGTGTACGTTAAATAGTTGCCCGTTGTGTTCAATGATGTGGCACGAACCAATTAAATAGTCGGGTTGCAGTGTTTTTAATACAGATTCAAATTTCTTGCGCCATTGGGGGGATTCGAAAAAATCTATTTCCATACCGCGCAAAATTTGAATGTTTGATTCTTGGCGCAGGGTGTTAAGTTTTGCGTAGTGTTCTGTGAATTTGTTGATTAGTTCAGGCCAATTATCATAAAAAATATCCCCGTATCCGCGCGCGGCAGCAATTGGATAAAATTTAGAGCGTTTAATTTCTGGGTGCACTGTGAAGTGATTAGATATTCCAATCGTTTTAAATCCCAGCTCAGACGCGCGATTTGCCATTTCGGTTATGGTGTTTTTACCATCAAATCCGACTGTGTGAGTGTGTAAAGTAAAATCTTGGGTCATTAAAAGTTAACCTGTGGGGTTGATTTTTCCGCTTCGTCAATTTCAAACATCTTTTCAGGGGTTATATTGAAAATATTTGCAACAATGTTTGATGGAAATTGTTCAATTTGCGTGTTTAAACGCATAACAACAGTGTTGTAAAATTGGCGTGTTGCTTGAATCTTGTTTTCGGTGTCAGATAATTCGCGTTGTAATTCCAAGAAATTTTGGTTGGCTTTTAAATCAGGATATGATTCTGCAACTGCGAACAGGCTTTTTAGTGTTTCTGATAATTTGTTTTGAGCATTACCACTGTTTGGGCCAGTTTGGGCCATTGCGGTGGTTCGTGCATTGGTTACGGCATCAAGGGTTTCTTTTTCGTGTTTCGCCGCGCCAGCAACAGTTTTAATCAAGTTTGGAATTAAATCGTATCTGCGTTTCAGTTGTGTGTCAACGGTTGCCCAAGCTTCGCGAACTTGGTTTTTCTGGGCAATCAGACCGTTATAAAGTGCAATAAAATATAATACAAAAATTGCGATTATTGCGATTGTAATCCACATATAAAACTCCTTAGGTGTGTTCGCTGTGTATTATATGAGATAACTTTTTTCTTTACAATAATTTTTTTATTTAATAAAATAAAAGTGTCTAATAAAACAAAGGAAGGGAAATATGCCAAAAAACACACAAAAAAAATCGCCAGTAAAAAAGACTGTCGCTAAAAAAACAACGGTGAAAAAGACAACAAAACCAATGGAAACATATTCTTGTGGGTGCAATCGTGGTTGCGCATGTGGTGGACATTGTACAGAACACGCACACTGTGGTTGCCGCAAGGGTAAATTCTTGAAAAAATTGGTGTTATTCTTGATTGTGTTTGCGTTGGGATTTGCGACTGCAAAGATTTGTTGCCACAAACGTGGGGGCTTTATGCCACGCCCAGAATTTGATAATGGTTGCTTGGTCGTAAAATGCCCAAAAATGGCAGAACAAGTTAAAATGATGGATAAAAATGGCGATGGTTGTGTTGACAAGGCCGAATTTAAAATGGCAAAAAAACATATGCGCAAATTTAATAAGCGTGGTCCAAAACCAGAAATGCCCGCACCAAAACCAGAAATGCCTGCACCAATGCCTGCACCAGCACCACAGGTTGCAGAATAAGTTTTAAATCCCGCATCGCGGGATTTTTTGTTCTTTGACAATCGTTGTGTTGTGCCGTATTATCTGGGTATGTTGGATTATTTTAATTCACATTGCCATTTTATATCTGCATCAACATTAATTCCGAATAATGTTGGTGCGGTTAATAATGCAGCGCAAATGTCAGAATGGAAAGCTGTTATTGGTATTTCACAAAATAATACAAATATTTGTGGGGCGATTGGGGTGCATCCTTGGTATGTTTCTGATTTGCCTGATGATTGGGATAAACAGTTGCAAGAGATTTTAATTCAATACACAAATTTGACAGTTGGTGAAATTGGTCTGGATTATTATTGGGACGACACCAGAAAGGCCGAGCAGAAGGAGCTTTTCAAAAATCAGCTTGAGCTTGCCCTGGCGCTTGATAAGCCTGTCATTATCCACGACAGAGAAGCCCACGCCGATACCCTGGAGATTCTCTTCTCCTATCCCCAGCTTCGCGGTGTGCTGCACTGCTTCTCCGGTTCTGTGGAAATGGCCCGGGAGCTTGTAAAACGCGGCTGGTATCTGGGCTTTGACGGTCCTGT
>CALCEG010000097.1 GCA_937900435.1 uncultured Alphaproteobacteria bacterium | reverse complement strand
ATCGACGAAACAGGTATTTTGCCAGATTCAGTGTCATTTGGCGATGGTTATGTAAAAGATTCCGATTATGTTGTTGCATTTGACGAAGACGGCAAATTGGTCATTACATCAGCAAAAGGCACCGACGGCGCATTCAAATGCGAAACAGGCAAGGCGTTGACATTTGCAGCCGACAAGGTTGATCCAACCAAAGTAATAGCAGACGACGTTATCGGCGGGGTTGATACCGACGGCAACGCAAGCGGTTTGGAATTGGTAAACGAATGTTTCCCACGTTTCCGTTTGGTCCCAGGTCTGATTTTGGCACCGGGGTATTCCAGCAACGCAGGTGTTGCAGCAACAATGGCGGCAAAGTGCGCGAATATTAACGAAGTGTTCAAGTGCAAGTGCATCATTGACGTTCCAACAGATACGGTTAAATCCTATTCCGCGGTTGCAGAATGGAAAAACACAAACAACATTACAGACGCGTCCCAGATTGTATGCTGGCCAGGCGTTGCGTTGGACGGCACATTCTATCACTTGTCAACCCAGTTGGCAGGCTTGATGAACAAGGTTGACAGCGAAAAAGACGGTGTTCCATTCGTATCCCCATCCAATCACAGTTTGCAAATGACCGCAGCGGTATTGGCAGACGGCGAAGAAGTATTTTTGGGTCAAGACAAGGCCGCATATTTGAATGGTCAGGGTATTGTTACCGCATTGAATTCCATGAATGGTTGGGTATGTTGGGGCAATCGCACAGCGGCATATCCAGGCAACACAGACGTGAAAGATGCGTTTATCCCAGTTGCCCGTATGTTCGCATGGGTTGGCAATACAATAATCCAAACATTCTGGTCCAAGGTTGATGGTCCATTGAACACACGCCAGATTGATTCCATTGTTGACAGTTTGAACGTTTGGTTGAACGGTTTGACAGCGAAAGGTTACATTTTGGGCGGTCGTGTTGCATTCTTGGAAGACGAAAATCCAACAACCGATTTGATGGATGGCAAAGTTAAATTCCATGTTTATCTGACACCAGCGTCACCAAATAAAGAAATTAACTTTGTTCTGGAATATGACCCAGAATACATCAACACATTGTTTGCATAATAGGAGGAAATTATGGCAGGAAAAAATCAAATACCAGAAAGACTGATAAACAGTCGTGTTTATAACGATGGTAACGACCTGTTGGGGTTGGCCAACGTTGAATTGCCTGAAATTGCGTCATTGGTCGAAGAAATTGCAGGTATTGGTATCGCCGGCAAAGTTGAAACACCAACATTGGGTCATTTTGAGGCAATGGAAACAAAATTGGCATGGAACACGATTACCGAAGATGGTATGAAATTATGCGCACAGAAATCACACCCGATTGAAGTTCGCGGTTCACAGCAGGTTTATGATGCCGCCAGCGGTAATTATGAAACAGTTGCTGTTCGTGTTTCCATGAAAGTTTCACCAAAAACCACAACACTGGGTACATTTGAACCAGGTGCAACAACAGGCACAGAACAGACATTTTCTGTTACATATCTGAAAGTGGTTATTGACGGAAAAACCGTGGCAGAAATTGATCCATTTAACTTTGTCGCCAAATTTGGTAATGAAGACCTGTTGGCAAAAGTTCGCAAGGATTTGGGTCTGAGCTAAAAACACAAACAGAAAAAGAAGAAAAAGAGAGCAGTGATAAGTAAAAACACAATAAAAAAAGGGGATAAATTATGACAACATATAAGTTTAATAAACCATATGAATTTGAGGAAAACAAATACGAATCTATTGAATTTGATTTAGAGGGACTGACAGGTCACGATATTTCAGAAGTCAAGAAAACATTTGCTGCCACTGGGACATATGTTCCAGTGCCAGCATTGGATTCGGATTTTTGTGCGGCGATTCTGGCGCGCGCGATTAAACAACCGCTGGAATTCTTTACAAAAATGCCAGCCAAGGATTATATGGCATTGACACAGCAGGTTAGCAGTTTTTTGCTAACCTAGGCTTGAATGAAAAAAATCCGGTTCAAGCCGTGCGACAAATGTGTATTATGTTGTCGCGAGCGGAAACGCATAGTGGTGCATTGGAATGGTTTAAGATTCCGATTGTTGAGTTGATTGAATGGGTCAACGCAGTTGAAATGGTTGAAAAACAAACCAAGGCACGCAAAAAGTAATGATAAATGGGATGGGGAAACAGCCAGCCCAAATGCAAAGGAAGATTATTTATGGCAGCCAAGACACACCAAATTGCATTTGAAATTGCCGGAAAATTGAAAGGCGACT
>CALCEG010000096.1 GCA_937900435.1 uncultured Alphaproteobacteria bacterium | reverse complement strand
GGTTGTATCCGAACGCAACGCACGCGCTGCAATACCCCCCACCAGTGCCAGAACCGCAACCACAAAAACACCTGTACGCGCATCATCGTCCAAGATAATTTCACGCGCGGCAACAAATCGCGCCAGTGCGGTATCTGAAACACGAACGGGCGCGGAATACGAACAATGCAAGAACACATATTTTGCATGTATGGACCAATTCTGCACATTAAAGAACGATTCTTATCGCCGTTGTTCCTGTAATGACCGCGTTTTTGACCTGGACGACACGCGTAAAACCCTTGAAGACGCAGGCGAACAAATAACCATCTTTAACGAAAACCTGCAGGTTGTTGGAATGACCGCCGCCCAGGCAACCTCTATCCGCACCGCCAGCGAAGGCGAAGATGCCTTGACCGCCGACAAATCCGCATCCAAGGCGTTATTACAAGCCATTATGAATTCTATAACCGGCAAAGACACAAACGTCAGCGGCAAATATTCCGATTTAAACAGCATAAATATGTCGTTTGATACATCTGGTTCTTTTGACACCATTGGCGCAGGGCAAGCAATTGCCACATATAATGGACTGGCATTGTACAACGCGGTATACCCTCAGTGTCGCGATGCAGTACGCGCTGATTGCAACGATGCGTCTTTACAGCGCGCCATAAACGCATACCTGATGGCGATTGAACAAGATTGCAACACCGTACAGACTGCACTGGACAACACAAAAAAGCAGGTAAAATCCGCGATTCGCGAAAGCAGTGCTTCACTTGACTTGGCGCGCATTGAAAACAGACAAAAACACAATTCTTCGGACATATCAACCTGTATAAACGAAGTCGAAACCGCAATACTCAGCGAAGAGGTCTGCGGTGCCAATTATCATAAATGCCTGGACAACGGCGAATATATTGACATCGATACAGGTGCACCAATCGCCGGTGTCAAAGACTTTTTCAAACTGGAACAAACATTGGTGTTCACATCAGGTATCGAAGCAGTTCACCAAAAACTGGCCCAGAACCCCAGCAATCGGACATTCGTAGAAAACTTTGCAAAACGCACCAAGAAATACGCAGAACCAGCCCTGGATAAATGCGTTGAAAATGCGGACACCGTTTGGTCAGAATATTTGGACAAAGCAATGCTGGCAATCTATTACGCGCAAAAAGATAAAGTATCTGAAATCAAGCAAAACTGTTTTAATTACATTTCCGAATGTTATGTCAATAATAATTCCGCCATTGATGGGGCAACATCTGGTCTGGACTCAGACAACAAAACCACATTACAAACAGACATAATATCACTAAATTCAAAAATGTGTTCTGATTACATTGAATCCTGCAACAATATGTTCAGCAATAACATTATTGATGACTATATTAAAAACCGCGATGAAACAGACACTGTTACCGCGTGTCGTGCGGTTGTGAAACAGTGCTTTGATAAATTTGGTGGCACAAACTACGAAAACTTTACAAATCCGAACAGCGGCTTGTTTGAATTTGGTCGTGCAATAGATTGGTTTACTTTATATCACTATACATACAAAGACCAAGAACTAACCAAAGACCCCCAATATGTATCACAATGCGCGCAACAATTAACCCAAATCGATGCCTGCAACGACCCCGACTTAATCGAAAAGGTCTTTGGCGGAATGGATTCATTTATAACAAATAAATTTTTATCTACTAGTTTTTATCTTACAACCCCAGACTTAGTCTGCGACGCCAGTAAATTCAATGGAAAATATGAATATTACGCTTGCGTTAACAATCAGCCATCTTACACATACGGTTTATTAAAAGACGACAAATCAAAACAGTTAATCCATCGAAACAAACGTCCAACAGGTGTCGCATCAGAAATATATAATCAGATTATTTCACGCCTAACAACACAATGCACGAACAAACAAGGGCGTTTTCTGGAACCTCAATCAAGTACATTTGCCTATGCGTTGCCATACAAAGCAGACGTATGCGCATATACCAGAACAGGATCTGGCACCACGTCATCACATGGTTTGGCATGGTTGGAAAATATTTGTCCTGCAAAATACCAAGAACAAGTCGACACCGCATCATGGGGTATGTGTTCATGCTGGCACAATGGTGGCCGCCGCAGTCGTTGGGGTACACCAGAATCATGCCTGCCAATATTACCAATCGGTTTTCCAGATAATACTCAAGAAGATTATACATATACAAGTATTACAGAAAACGGTAAAAGCGATGACGGTAGAGATAAATATACTTTAAAATGGTCCAGGATAAAAAACATCAAATTTAACGACATACCATGCAGTCAAATATATGACGCCATTTCTGACGATGTTAAATATTCCCAATCAGAAGCAACTGTAAAAGAAACCATCAAAAACATCTGTACAGGATATAAAAAAGAAACAGACGAAAGCGGAAACGAAACTACTACTTGCACAGCTTATGCGATTGGTGAGTGCTCAGAATACGAAACAGATGAAAACGGCAACCAAATAGAACTTACAGACAAAGTTAACAATATTACATATGTTTGCAAAACATACAAAGCAACCCCACCATTCGCCACAGAAGTAAACAGTGCCTATGACCCTGGGGCACGTATATTTGCAAGTTATGACAAATCTGGCGTGTCTGATATGTGGTGTACCCAAGACCAAATATCCAAATTCGACCAAGTTTGTTCTTATACAGGTATAGACGCCGATGGCAAATGCAACGCAGTAGAAATACAACAAGGCGATCAATACAATGACGTACAATATGAACAATATGGTGATAACGCCAGCTGGAAAGGAGAAAAGATTAATGTATCAAATTTGGTCCCAACTGGAACAAATAGCCAATAATAAAAAAACGGCAATGCCGTTTTTTTATTTCCTGATACCATCTGCAATAAGTTCACTGGCATCGCCGTCCGGTTTTCGCCACAAATCATCTGCAGACTTTAATTCTGCTATCATTTTTTCGCGCACAGACGGTATTGTTAATTGTTGAACCGAATTAACAACATTTTCAGCTGTTGCCGCACCACCCAAAAACTCTGGGTACACACCACGATTAAGTAATATATTCAACAGCGACACCCACTGAACTTTGATAATTCTGCGTCCAATCCACGTTGTAATCGGGTTCATTTTATAAACCACAATCGTTGGAATATGCAACATTGCCATTTCCGCAGAAACAGTTCCGCTGGCAACAATCGCAATATAAGTCTTAGCATAAATATCATACCTGTCCGATGATGAAACCAGTTCTGGTTTTACTGGCCATTTTGCAACTTCGTTTGCCACATAATCCGCAGTTGTTTCCACCACTGGAATAACAAACCGATACCCCATATACCCATTACGATACAGCATATCAACAACATCGCGCATCAGCGGCATCAGACGTTTAACTTCTGACATTCTACTGCCCGGGACCAAAGTTATAATTTTATCATCTGTTTTCTTGGGACTTTTATATTTATCGACCAACCCACCTGCAATCGGATGCCCAACTGCAACCGTATCTAATCCATATTTTGTGAAATAGGGCACCTCAAAATCAAAGAATGCGTACAATTTATCAAATATTTTGGCATACTTTTTTGCGCGCCCTGAACGCCACGCCCAAACCTGAGGCGCAACAACGTGCTGAAAGCGCAATCCGTTTTTTATTAACTGTTTACCGGCGTCACTTTTGCGCACTTGTTTTATCACGCTTTTTGCAAATCCTGGCGCATCAATAGTCAGAACAACATCTGGTTTTTCCGTCAATATCGCATCAACAGTTTGCTTTATTCGGGCAGTCAATGTTTTTGCGTGTGCTAAAACCTCTACAATTCCCATAACAGACAAATCAGACATTGGAAACAACGACCGCAGACCAGCAGCCTGCATATTTTCGCCACCAATACCGACAAATTCTGCATTTTGAATTTTGGACATAATGCGTCCACCCAACACATCGCCAGAAACTTCCCCAGCAATAACAAAAACTTTTAGTTTATTATTCTGCATTCTTTGAAGTACCAATTCCACGTTTAGAGCGATTTTCAATAAAATCAATCGCATCCATCGCATATTTATTATTTTTAACTTCTTTGCGAACCTTGGCTAATCTGTCTGACACTGTTCCTTCGCCACCATTAAAGACCGCCGAATACACAGAATGAATCGCGTGCATATCTTCGTTCGTAAATCCATGTCGCATCAGTCCAACACGATTAATTGTACGATATACTGCGCGGTTACCGTCATAAATCGCATATGGCAGAACATCGTTCCCGACCCCAGACATCCCACCAATAAACGCATTACGTCCAATACGCGCAAACTGCAGAACCATTGTTCCACCAGACAATATTGCAAAATCTTCGATTTCGACGTGTCCTGCGACCTGAACCAAATTTGACATAACAACACTGTTTCCGACCTTGCAATCGTGTCCAACGTGTGCATTAACCATAATCTGGCAATCATCACCGATTACCGTACCATCTGACGCAGGTGTCCCAGAATGAATTGTCACATATTCACGAATTTTACAACGTTTCCCGATACGCAACCCGGTCATAGTTTCTTCATCTTGCCATTTCAAGTCCTGACTCATAACGCCTAAAACCGCGAACGGATAAACAATAGAATCATCACCGATTGATGTTTTTCCATCGATTACAACGTGCGATACCAGTTCAACCCTGTCACCCAAAACGACATTTTCCCCGATAACACAATAAGGCCCAATTTTACAATCTTCGCCTAACTTCGCCCCTGAATGAACGATTGCTGTTGGATGTATTTGCATAACTAAACTCACTTTTTTGTATTATTTGTATGGAAATAATACATTATATCTGCGTAAATTTGTACTCAATAAATCTAACAAATTATAACAAACGCTTAAAATTCCGCCAGAACCCCAGCGCACCACCATTACCCCAGCACAAAACCCCAACAACTGAAATAACAGGCATAACGGTTATAATCCCGAACAAGAACAACATTATCGCGTACAACTGTTGCCCCAGCGCAGGCGAAACATCTGCCTGATGTCGTACCGACATGCCACACCACACCCCCAGCACTGCTATTACCGCAAAGAATACCGGCAGCGCTTCGGTTAACACAAAAAACGCGGCACTTAACAAACCAAAAGTTCTTATCAGCCACTTTAATTTAACATAGACCGATTTTTTTATTTTTCCGCTTGCCTTGACCCGCTGAACGACCACAGTCGCCACCATTGCAACCGCAAACATCAGCACAAACAACAAATGTGCAACAGTTAAATTCCCCAACTGCCCAAAACGAAAGAACTCCGGTTGCATTAAAATCGCCACCACCGTCATCAGCATTAAAAAACTAATCACAGGGATTGATTTAAACTTAGCCCCAACCAGACGACCAACACACCACCCAATCACAACCGCACCAACCTGCAGCAACGGTCCCCACCAGGTATGCATATCTGACATCATCACTGCCAACAATACCACGCCCACCATCAACGAACGCAACCACCTACGCCCATTACAGAACAACATTGTTCCACGCATACGCGCCACACAAAACGCAGTACACACAAACAGAATCAGCGCACACACCACCGGCAAAACGGTTGCACCATCGCGCAAAACTGCATAGTTCCCCCCCATCAAGACAATCAAGCCACCAATCAGTCCAACAACCAATGGGGCAGACTTATCGACAATATTATTTTTATCCCAGCCCAATCGTGCCATCAACACATCTGCGCACCAATACACCAGCGCAAACAACGGCATTGCCAACAGCCCCCACCACAAAAACGCAGGTGCCCACAATGCCGCATTATTAAAAGCACTAACCGCACTTTGCACAACGATAACATCTTCTAACATATACTTGCCTTTTGATTTTATTGAATTATTATAAATACCAATGAGCATAAAACAAGAAATTTTTACTTTATTGGGCGGACGTGTACAAATGCGCCACAGCCAATATAACCCAACATCTGATGCGGTATGGCTGGCGGCATACGCGCCCACCAAGAACATAAAGACAGTCCTTGACGTTGGTATTGGCACAGGTGGTATTTCATTATGCCTGTTGCATCATAACCCAGACGCACAAATTACCGGCATTGACACATCTGATGCCCGATTACAAATTTGCGCCCAAAACGCAGAACTAAACAACGCAGACATCAAGCTAATCAATACAGACATTACAGCAAGCCGCAGTTCCGAATGAAGCAATGGATTTAACTCTTTGAACATACGTTGCCCGATTATTTGTTGTACTTGTGATTGAGAATATGCCCTGGGATAACCATCATAAATAGGAATATGGCGGCAAAGAGCAGGCAATCTGCACAATGCCATTCTGATAGTAGTGC
>CALCEG010000095.1 GCA_937900435.1 uncultured Alphaproteobacteria bacterium | reverse complement strand
CCCCGAACCTCACACCTCTCGTCATTCCCGCGAAGGCGGGAACCCACCGCCCGTAAATTTTCCGTACTATAAGTACGCACCTACAAAAACACGCGGCAACACGTTCCAGCACCAAGCATAAATTCCTATACCAAGAACCTTTTCCCATTTGGTCTATTATAATTGAAACAATAAAACAAAACAGGTATAATAAAAATGTCTTGAACAAAAAGACAAAACAACATTCAAACAAGGAGAAAAAACAGATGAGAGGACTTACAAACTACGTTCTTATGCCATTAACATTCATTGGCGCCCTGAACTGGGGACTGATTGGGATATTTGGCTTTGATTTGGTCGCATATCTTTTCGGCCCTGCCACACTGGCCAGCAACATTGTATATGCATTGGTCGGTATTGCGGCATTAATATGGCTGATATGGATGGTTATCGACAGACCTGTATCACGCAACGAACGTTAATCACTAAACACCGTTTCATGTCAACACCCCATAATATTTGGGGATTTTTTATTTCGTATTTTCTGCAACAAATTTATCAAAATCTGCTTCGGTCCAAATTTCAATTCCTAAATTTTGTGCTTTGGCTAATTTACTGCCTGCATCTGCCCCAACCAGCACAAAATCTGTTTTCGCTGACACACTACCTGCCACAACCGCGCCAAAACTTTCTAAGATAGATTTTGCATCATCACGCGTATACTTTTCCAACGAACCCGTTAAAACAAATTTCTTGCCAGCCAACGGCGCACCAGACAAATCAACAACATCCGCATCACGAACCCTTATTTGTTGCAACAGATTATCCAACGCCCCAGAATTTCGGGAGTCTGCAAAGAAAGAAACAATTTCATCTGCCATTACATCGCCAATACCATCAATATTTTTCAACTGCCACAATGGCGCATTTCGAATCGCATCAATATTGCCAAACTTTCGCGCCAAGATTTTGGCTGTTACTTGCCCTATTTCTGGGATACCAATGGCAAACAACAACCTGTGTAAATCGACATCACGCGCTTTTTCAATCGCAGAGTTCAAATTAGCCACAGATTTTTCCCCAAACCCGTCCATATTTTTTATTTCTTCGCCATAATTTTGTATCAACGTAAAGATATCTGCAGGTTCCTTAATCCAGCCACGCGCCACAAAATTTTCCAGTTGCTTTTCCCCCAATCCGTCAATATCAAACCCCTTGCGCGAAACAAAGTGTTCCAATTCACCCACCAACTGCGCAGGACACCCCAAAGTATTCACACACCTGCGCGCGACCTGCCCTGATTCTTGGACAACCGCCCCACCACATACAGGACACACAGACGGGAATTCAAACACTTGCGCATTTGGTGCGGATTCAGCCACACCAACAATTTGTGGAATAACATCACCGGCGCGTTGAACCACAACTTTATCGCCGATTCGTATATTTAATCTTTTAATTTCGTCGGCATTATGCAATGTTGCGCGCGACACAACAACCCCACCAATATTTATTGGTTCCAATTCTGCTACCGGTGTCAAGACCCCTGTACGTCCAACCTGTATTGTAATATCGCGCAAGGTTGTAATTGCACGCGCGGCCGGGAATTTATAAGCCACTTCCCAACGAGGACTGTTTGCGCGCGCGCCCATTTTTTCTTGGGTTGCGATATCATTTACCTTTAACACCAGGCCATCTATATCGAATGGAATTTCTGGGCGCAACATCATCATATCATTATAAACCGCCTGAATTTCATCCATATCATTTGCATATCGCGCGTACTTTTTTGTTGTTTTAAAACCCCACGATTCCAACACATCAAAATATTCAGATTGCGTTTTAAAAGTCCTGTCTGATATTTCACCGTAAGTATACGCAAAGGCACTAAGTTTTCGCGTCGCTGTAATTTTCGGATTTAATTGTCGCAACGACCCAGCAGCGGCATTTCTGGGATTTGCGAATTGCTTTTCCGATTCGGCATTCAGCGCAATAAAATCACTGCGCAACATATAGACTTCGCCACGCACTTCGACAACATCTGGGAACGAACCCATTAATTTTTGTGGGATATTTGGTATTGTCTTTAAATTTTCCGTAATATCTTCGCCTTCGACACCACTGCCACGCGTCAAACCACGCACCAACACGCCATTTTCATAACGCGCCGCATAAGACACGCCATCTACTTTTAATTCAATAAATATTTCTTTACTGGTCAGTTTATTAAACCAATCTGCAACCTCTGCCCTGTTAAAAACGTCCGATATAGACAACATCGGCACACTATGACGATACGATTTAAACTTGTCCGATACCGCCGCCCCAACGTGTGTTGAAGCACCATCACGCGCCAACTGTGGATACATTTCTTCCAATTCTAATGCGCGTTTTTTTACGGCATCATAGGTTGCATCATCAACCAATGGCGCATCATTTTGATGATACGCAATATCCCATTCTTTCAGTTTTTTAAGCAATTCGCTATGTTCTGACAAAACAAATAAATCTGGTACTTTTGACATACGCAAATTATAAAAAATAAGACAAATTAACACAACACGAAAATTCAACAAAAAATGTCCCAATCGGGACATTTTTATTTATCTTCCAATATCGCAATCGCCGGCAAAGTACGTCCTTCGATAAATTCCAGAAACGCACCACCACCTGTTGAAACATAGGTTATATCATCTTTTACCCCACAGGCTTCCAGTGCTGCAACCGTATCACCACCACCGATTACACTGACCAACTTTCCTGCGCGCGTCTGTTCTGCGATTGCATCAGCCAGCGCAAACGACCCATACGACCACGTTGGCTGCCATTCTGCCATACCAACCGTACCGTTCCATATAACAGTCGCCGCCTGACGAATTTCATTAACATCACGTTCCGTTGTTTGAACACCTGCATCAATAATAACGTCATCTTCTTCGATTTCTGCAAAGCCCTTGTTAACACGCACCGCATCGGCTTTAAATTCTTTGGCCACACCTTTGTCCAACGGCAACAAAACCCGACAATTATTTTTTTCCGCAAAGTCCAAGATTTCTAATGCTGTTTCTTTTTGATCGGCCTCATACAAAGAATTCCCGACTTTGGAACCTTGGGCATAATTAAAAGTCGTCCCCAACGCCCCACCAATAATAAGTGTATCCGATAACTTTGCCAATGCTTTCAAGACACCAATCTTGGTTGAAACCTTACTGCCTGCAACGATTGACAACAATGGACGCTTTGGGTTTTCCATCACCTGCGACAGATTAACAATTTCGGACGCCAACAACAGCCCTGCATACGAAGGCAAAATTTCTGCCACCCCAACAGTACTGGCGTGTGCACGATGCGAAACTGCGAACGCGTCATTTACAAACAAATCAAAACCGCGCGCCAAGTCCGCCGAAAATGCAGGGTCGTTTTTTTCATCTGCACCATAAAAACGAACATTTTCCAGCAAGACAACGTCCCCATCCTGCATAGTCGCCATAAAATCCTTGTCCAAGCAATCAGGAATCAATTTAATATTCATATAATCTGCGATTGGCTTTAACGAATAATCCATATTTCGTTCACCCTTTGGACGGCCGCGGTGCGACACAATAACAACACGCGCCCCAGCCCTGCGCAAGAAATTTATTGTCGGCATACTTTGTTCGATACGAAACGCATCTGTAATTTTACCATCAACGATTTGCACATTAAAGTCATCGCGCAACAAGACATACTTTCCGCGCACATTTTGATTTTCAATCGTTCTTAAATTCATTTTTTATCCTTTCCTTAATTGGTCCAAACGTTTTTCTATAATATTGATTTATACCATACTTTTCGATTGCCTGCAAATGCGATTTTGTCGGATAACCAGCATTTTTATCCCACGCATATTGCGGAAACTGTTGCGCTAAATCGCACATAATTTTATCGCGCGTTTCCTTGGCAATTATAGACGCAGCCGCAATCGACCAAGACTTTGCATCTCCTTTCACAACAGGTGCGCCAACCAAACCGTTCGGCACCCTGTTACCATCAATCAAACAATACTGCGGTTGCAACGATAATTTTTCCACAGCGCGCTTCATCGCCAACATAGACGCCCATAAAATATTCAATTCATCGATTTCTGATGGGCTACATTCTGCAACCGCCCAAATTGTATTTTGAACAATCCAATCATACGCATCTGCCCGTTGTTTTGCGGTCATTTTTTTTGAATCACGAATAATCACAGGTATTTCAACCGCGCGATTTGGGAAAATTACAGCAGCAGCCACCACAGGACCACATAACGGACCACGTCCAGCCTCGTCAATACCGGCAATAAAATCCAACCCTGTTGCATTTTCTAAACTAAAATCTGGCATAATTATATTTTTCATTTTATTAAATCAAAGTACGCAATAAAATCTGCCTTTGTACATATTCATCTTCGCTGTTATACAAGGGCCAATTACCATTTGCCAATTCCTTCATTGATGTTAATGGCTGATTTAATCTGGCGCGATATAACCATAAATTTGACATAACGCGCTTTATATAACTGCGTGTTTCGTACGCAGGGAAACTTTCGATATACAACAACGGGTCGTATGTATAAAAAGACTTTTCAAACTTTACCATTGTTCCCATACCGGCATTATAAGCTGCCAACATTTTGATAATACTATTTTCTATGTTTGGATGTGCCAACAAATCAACAATATACTGTTGCCCCAAGAACATATTATGTTCTGGGTTATTCATATCCATCTGGGTTATATCCAGTTTATTTGCGCGCGCAACACGCTTTGCGGTACTGGGCATCAGTTGCATAACCCCATTTGCACCTGCACCTGATTTAGCAGAGGTTCTAAAATTACTTTCTTGTTTGGTAATCGCCAACAACAGCGCCCTGTCAATAGACCACCCACCCATCGGTTCCCAATCTGGCAATGGATACTGTGCGGAATAAATAATATTATCATCGATTTCCAAGATACCTCTGTCTTTCATCACACTTGCTGATTGAATAGACACGCGTGGCAAACCGTATGCAGACGCAACAGAATTAACCGAATGTAAAACTTTGTCTGAAACCTTTGGTGTTATCAAATACTTCAAATATTCTTCTGCCCTGTCTTTGCGACCAACCTGCAGCAAAGCCAACGCCATTTTCCCATATTTTGTCTGACTTAAAACATCCACATCTTCATCTGTCATATTGTTTTCAAAAAATTCATATTGCGGTTGTTGCCCCAACATCGTAGCAGACAACGCCCCATAAAAAGCCATCGGATAATTTGCAGCAATTCGCCAATAAGCCTTGGCATCCTTAATTTTTCCTGCATAATCTGCGGCACGACCCGCCCAAAAAGCGGCCTCTGTCTTGCGCGCATTATTAATTTGTTTTAACTCCAGAATCTGACTAAAATACTTTTGTGATTCTGCATACTTTTCTTCCTTAAAATAAATCAACCCCATTGTCCACAGACCATATTCAGACTTTTCATCTGCAGAAACAAATCCCCACTTTTTCGCCAGCTCCATTTCCCCATTTGTATAATACAAGTACGCCAAGCGACCTGCCAAACGGCCATAATCAGATTCGGTTAAATCTTTTTTAAATTTTTTATCTTCTAAAATTCCGCGCGCAACCTTTGAAGACCCACTTCTGATTGCGCGTTTAAATTGGTTGATTTTTTTATCTGCATCACCCGAATACTTTTTAGCGGTCCAATTTTCGGACTGTGCGGTTTCGATTGATTCAGACCCAGAAATCATATTTGGCACACGCGCCTTGCGCACAACGGCTTTTTTAATAGTCGCCAATTTTTGCATACGTTGCGCCCCTGGCATATCGTAATACTGTTCCATCCAGGTTTCTATTTCCTTGCCACGCGTACGATAAGTATCAGAAATATAGCGTTGATATAAAATTTCATTAAACAATAATTTATCTGCGATTTGGTTTTGCACCCTTACCGCGGTATTAATTTTTTCCTTGTCCTGCAGTTCAAAAATTTGTTTATACAAACTGGCATCGACATCGGACAAGACCTGTGGCAAATCAGCCGCCATTACCGCAACCGGCAAAATCAGACCAACAAAAAAAGACAAAATTTTTATCATTTTTTACACTCAAAACAAAGATGTTTTCGGCAACTTACAGACAATCGCCCCTTCATCATCTTCTGGGATTTGATCAATAATTTTTTTAAAATCAGCCACGCGCGAAAACTTTCTGTACACTGATGCAAATCGGACAAACGCGATTGGGTCCAGATTTAACAAAGAATCCGAAACCATTTGCCCAACTTGTGCGCTGCTGACCGTATCGTCTGAATTTTCTGTTTCCAATCTGCGATGAATAGACGTCACTAATTTTTCAATTTGTTCATCACCGACCTCTCTATTTCTGCAGGCCAGTTTAATACTGCGACGCAGTTTTTCCCTATCAAAAGCCTCTATCTTGCCGCTATTTTTACGCACCATTAAATCGCGCATTTGCACACGTTCAACTGTTGTGAATTTTGCGCCGCATTGTTCACAGACCCTGCGCCGGCGAATAATTGCATCTTCGATATCTGGGCGCGAATCCGTAACACGACTATCAGTAGAATTACAATATGGACATCTCATAATTATATACGGTAGCAATGAAATCCGATATTGGCAAGTAAATTATTAAAATATAAAAAAATACACTTTTAGAAAAAATCAAGTGCTTTATTTAAAAAAAAACATTCAGCACGAAAAAAAACGCATTCAAAATATGATATAATTCTATTGCAAGTGGGAAAAAGCACGAGAGAGATGAACAAATACCTAAATCAAATTTTACTTGGTGATTGCATTGAAATAATGCGTGGCATACCAGATGGTTCTGTTGATGCGGTATTTGCAGACCCACCATATAATCTGCAACTGGGCGCAAAAACATTATATCGCCCCGAAGACCAAACAGCTGCGCGTGCAGTTCGCGATGAATGGGATTCTTTTGAATCAAACGCTGAATATGACAAATTTACACGCGCATGGTTATCAGAATGTAAGCGTGTATTAAAACCCACAGGTTCAATGTGGACAATCGGCAGTTATCATAACATTTTCCGCGTTGGCAGCGCACTGCAAGATATGGGATTTTGGATTTTAAACGACATTGTTTGGGTCAAAACCAACCCGATGCCAAACTTTCGTGGCACACGCTTTACAAACGCACACGAAACATTGATTTGGGCCACACCGACCAAGACAGGCAAATACACATTCAACTATGAAACTATGAAAAAGTTAAATGGTGGCAAACAAATGCGCTCTGATTGGGGAATAAATATATGCCTGGGCGAAGAACGCGTCAAAGACGACTGCGGCAAAAGCCTGCATAACACCCAAAAGCCACTTGATTTATTACACCGTATAATATTGGCATCGACCAAGCCAAACGATATTATTCTGGATCCATTTATGGGTTCTGGGACGACTGCGGCGGCGGCGCGTGAACTTGGCCGTCAATTTATCGGCATTGAACAAAACGAAACCTATGTAAACGCTGCACGCAAACGCATCGAAAACATAACCCCAATCGATTTAAGCGATATCGAAGTATCAAAACCAAAACGCGAAGAAATCCGCATCTCGTTCAAAGAATTAATCGAAGCTGGTTTACTATACATCGGTCAAACACTGGTCAGCCCACGCGGCGAACGCGTTATGATTACCCAGGACGGTCAATTAACACACCAATTATACGGTCGCGCTTCAATCCATGTAATGGCTGCAAAACTGCAACGCAGTGTCAGTTATAACGGCTGGGATTATTGGTCTGCCGAAAAGCGCGATGGCACACTGGTACCAATCGATGAATTACGCCAATATATCAGACAGGTAAAATCCGGTATGAAACAAGCCGCATAAAATCCTATGCTGCAAACGATGTTAATAGTTTAAAATACACACATAACTTCAGGAGTGGTTTATGAAAATTTCAATAATCGGTATTGGTTCTGTTGGTTCTGCGGTTGCGACCGCTGTATCAAACACAGGTCTGGCACATGAAATTGTACTGTTTGACCGCGATGGTATTCGCGCACGCGCCGCCGCCGAAGACCTGGGGCACGCAGCGGCATTTTCTTATGATATCAAAATAACCGCCGTAAACACATATCGCGCAATTCGCGGCAGTGAAATAGTTATTATTGCGGCCGGCGCAAATCAAAAGCCTGGTCAAACACGAACTGATTTACTAAACGCCAACGCCGCCGTAATCAGCGATATTATTCCACGCGTTATGGCAAATGTTGATGCCAAGACAGTAAAACTTATCATTGTAACAAATCCACTTGATGTTATGGTAATGTTGGCACAACAGATATCAAAACTGCCGTCAAATCGGGTTATTGGCACTGGCACAATGCTGGATTCTGCGCGCCTGCGTACGATATTATCGCGCCAATTATCCGTATCAACCCAATCAATAAACGCATATGTCCTGGGCGAGCATGGTGACAGCAGTATGATAAACTGGTCATCTGCATGCATTGGCGGTCTGGATTTAAATACATTTTGTCGTCAGACAAAAAATTCACTACCTGCCAGCACACGCCATACAATTGAACATCGCGTCCACAATGCCGCGTACGAGATAATCCAAGGACGTGGCGCAACATGGGACGGTATCGCCGGCGCGGTTGCAGACCTGGTTCGTTGCATTATAAATGACGAGCATCGAATTTTAACAGTATCAACAGTTGACGGCATTAACGACAAACGCCTTGCGATATCATTGCCCAGAATCGTTGGCGCAAACGGTGTTGTATCGACATTGACCCCGAAAATGGATTCTGCAGAATCCAGCGCACTTAAACGCAGTGCCCGAATAATAAAAAAGAATTTTGATTCCATAAAATAAATCCCCAAACGGGGATTTTATTATATCTGATAATCATCATCGGTACGAATAACTGGTTGTTTTTCATCTTTGGGCGGTATATTTTTTATACCCTGTTTAAAAATATCCGCTTTTGATTTTTCTGGCGTTAATGGATTTCCGTCCGATAATATTTTTCCTCTTATTTTTTCTGGCGCACCTTTTAGTGATGTCAGTTGGTTTGATAAACAAACAAAATTTCCACCAACTTCTTTTGGTGCGTCGACTAATGTTATCAGTTG
Source organism: uncultured Alphaproteobacteria bacterium (assembly GCA_937900435.1). Classification (GTDB taxonomy): domain Bacteria; phylum Pseudomonadota; class Alphaproteobacteria; order Rs-D84; family Rs-D84; genus Enterousia. The sequence goes on along the minus strand of CALCEG010000095.1, from coordinate 455 downwards.
ATTTAATGAACAATTAAACTCCCCACCAACTTTTTCTGGCGCGCCCTTCAGTGTCGTCAGTTGGTTTGCGGTACAATAAAAATCCCCACCAACTTCTTTTGGTGCACCGACTAATGTTGTCAATTGATTATGACGACAATCAAAATTTCCCTCAACCTTTTCAGGTGCGCCTGTCAGGTTGATTAGTTGATTCTCGTCGCAAATAAAATCCCCGCCAACATGTTTTGGTGCGCCTGTCAGGTGGGTTAATTGGTTGTAGCTGCAATCAAATTCACCGCCAACATGTTTTGGGGCGCCTGTCAGGCTAGTTAATTGGTTGGCGCTGCAATAAAAATTCCCGTTAACGTTTTCTGGTGCACCTGTCAGGCTAGTTAATTGGTTGAGGTAGCAAATAAAATTCCCGCCAACGTTTTCTGGTGCGCCTGTCAGGCTGGTTAATCGGTTGCCGTAGCAAT
>CALCEG010000094.1 GCA_937900435.1 uncultured Alphaproteobacteria bacterium | reverse complement strand
TCGCTTTTTACGGCTCGCCTTCATTCGTTAAGGGGCTCCACCGAACAATCCCGAAATCAATGTGTTCACATTGACATTATGCTGGGGGTCGTCCCAGCGACGGACATACAACATTGGCGCGACCTGGTATGTCAGCAGGTATAGGATTATGGAGTCTGGGGACTGAAAAAGTTTTCTTTAAAAACGATCCCCTTTGCGCCAATCCCGTTACAGACCAATCGCGTTGCGATACATCTGCATCAATTCATCCTGTTCGTCAATTTCATCCGCGTCTTTTTTGCGCAGTTTGATACATTCACGAATATATTTTGGATCGTATCCGGCGTTTTTTGCCTCAGCATAAATTTCCTTGATGTCGGCTGCGATTGCGGCCGCGTCTTCATTCAAATGTTCGATGCGTTCGATGATTGATATTAACTGATTTCCATCAATCGCGCCGTGGTTTTCGTGTTTCATTTTGTACCCCTTTGTTCAAATCTTGGTGGGCAGGATTTAAAGAGAGAATAATGGGAACAAACATCAGAATATCTGGGTGTTTTGTTCGATTCCTGCCCGTGTGGTTAATTGTTTTTATGCCCCTGTGTTATATGCGAATACACCGGCGCATCGCCGATTCGATTTTTGATTATAACTGTGTTGTTGATTATTTGTGTCATTTTGTACCCCCTTGCTTTTTACGCTGTGAATTATAGTGCGATAAAAAACAATGTCAAGTGTTTTTTTGGAATAATTTTGTTGAAAATAATTTTTATGGGTGTAACCTGTGTAACAGGTTGGGGGTATATGAACAGATGGGCGCAAAAAAGAGGGAATCCCCCAACCAATCGGACCCTTTTTCCCTGTAAAGGGAACGCCCACCATGAAAGGAAGGTTGGGGGAAATGGAGTCAATTAAAAAATTCAAGTTGAGTTTCACAATTCAACGTTGGCCAACCCCCCCTTTTCGTCAATCCCAAATGCCGTCAACGCTGTTCCGAATTTTCTCTGCTGAAAGACCGGCGGCTGTCGTTAAAGGCCAAGGGACTGTATGCGTATTTGTTCAGCAAGCCAGACGGTTGGCATTTTAATCCGAAAATTATCCTGAAAGAAATCAAAGAGGGGCGCGATGCCTTTTACGGTGCAATGAAAGAATTGATTGATTGCGGGTATATTTGCCGCCATCAACAAAACGCCAACGGAAAATTCGGCAGTAGTGTTTATCGATTCGTTGATCCGACGATTAAACCGTGTACGGAAAAACCGTATACGGGAAAACCGCATACGGAAAAACCGTATACGGAAAATCCGGACGCTTATAAATACTGTACTGTAAACAATACTGAAAATAATAATATTAATAATATAAATAATACTATGCGCGTACGCACGCGCGATGCGGATGGGGAAATAACAATCGGCCCAGATTTTGAAATTGATTTCCAAGACCGAATTTTTGAGCCGTATTGCTTGGCAAAGGGGGAAATTGCCCAGGCGGTGCAACGGTGGATAATCAAGAACAAACTGGGCCAGACGGTCGATAAGGCATTTATTTGCCGTCAAATTGTTAATTTTGCCACCAGACAAGGCAAATTAAAGGAATTAATGGGATAGGGCATAAAGGGCACGAAAATGAATCTGAATGAATTAATCGGCAAAATAACATGTGCGGATTGTTTGGACATATTGCGGGCGTTGCCAGACAAATGTGTGGATTTGGTTCTGACCGACCCGCCGTATAATATAAAAAAAGCGAATTGGGACAGTTGGAAAGTCCAAGACGAATATATAAATTGGCTGGGTGGCATTTTCAAAGAATGCCAAAGGGTACTAAAAGACAATGGAAGTTTTTACTTTTTTCATAACGATTTTTTGCAAATTGTAGAGTTGCAAAATTACATAAACAAAAACACAAACCTTATATTCAAACAATTTATTGTGTGGAATAAAAAGTTTGCTGGTTCAAAAAATGAAGGGTTTTTACAGGGATATAATGAAATTGAAAATTTACGAAATTATCAAAAGTTTGCGGAATATTGTCTGTATTACACATTTCAGGACAGCACAGGTTTAACAAAAATACAGGGACACTGTTGTTATCCTGTAAGGGATTATATTAGAAATGAAATCATACGAGCGAAAGGAAAAATTGTCTTAAAAGAAATAAATCAAGTGTTGGGAACGGCTACAAATGGTGGTGGTGTAGCAAGTGCCGTATTGAGTTTGGATAAGGAGGTTCCAGCATTTATAACGAAAGAACATTATGAAAAATTGCAAAATTGGTTGAACGCAGATAAAGAACACGAATATTTACGCAAAGAATACGAAGATTTACGCAAAGAATACGAAGATTTACGCAAAGAATACGAAGATTTACGGTACACGTTCAACAACCAAAAAACACACCATTCTGTTTGGAATTTTGAAATAGCAGAAAAAGAACAAAAAGGACACCTGACCCCCAAGCCTGTGCCACTGATAGAAAACATCTTAAAATATTCAAGCAAAGAAAACGATTTGGTGCTGGATTGTTTCAGTGGGAGCGGGACAACCGCCATCGCATGCCACAACTTGAAACGGCGATTTATCTGTATTGAAAAAGACCCCGAATATGCAAAAGCAAGTCAGGAACGATTGACACAGGCACAAAGACAACAATTTTTATTTTAACCAAAAGGATCAGAAATGAAAACACGGATAAAAGAATACCACAGCAACGACTGGTTTGATGGAAAACAACGACCATACTATGCGGTTCAATATAAACGCTGGCTGTTCTGGCGTACGGTAAGGCGTCCAGGGGGATTACCTGATTATTTCTCATCCCGCAGGCTGGCCGAAAAATGTCGCGAATACATAGAACAAACGGGGCATACCTGGGTTCGTTCGTAATACAATACAAGCAAAATGATTTGTTTGTAATGAAATGCAATCTATTAAACACAAAAGGTTGACTTTCAGGGGCAAAAGTAAACTTTTAACGGCAATATGTTAACTTTGTATACATATTTGGGTGGATAAGTTAAAAAAAACGAAAAAAATTAACATAACCAAAAGGAAAAGGATATGAAAACACCAAAACTAATCGGATTTTTATGTATGGCCGCCAATAAAGCCGAAATAGAATTGACGGCGGTGCAACTGGAACGCCTGGGGAAAGAGCTTGAAAGTCTGTTGATGGAAGAAAACGAACGCCAACATCAACGTTTCCTGCGAAATTTCGACATTATTGAAGAATCAATCCCGATAACCGATGAAACCATTGCAGCCAATAAAAGGCTGGCCGAAAGGCGGAAAAAGGAAAAAGTTCAGGAACCTGTGACCGATTCCAAAATTGAATCAGTCGATGTGCCCGCAGAAACGCCCGCTCCCAAGGTTTCAAAACCCAAACAGGCAAAGAAGAAAACAGACCCCAACGCATTAACCCCACGCGAACAGGAATTATATGACTTTGTACAGGCACACCCAGACGCAAGTTTGGATGAAATCTGTAAAGGTATGGGCATAAAACTCGGCAATTATCGTTTTTTGCGCCAACAATTAAAAAACAAGGGATATAAAA
>CALCEG010000093.1 GCA_937900435.1 uncultured Alphaproteobacteria bacterium | reverse complement strand
GCAGGCGCACCATTAACAATGATGTTACCGCTGTTTTCAGACGCATTAACACGCACCAACGCCGCAGAAGAATTTGGGTTTGACACAGTATCAACAACTTGTACGACTGGACGGCTTACAACAACCGGTTTCTTAGTTGGATTTGATTTTTTTATTGCTGTTTTATTCTGTTTACAGTCTTCCAACTCTGCCGCAACTACTTTTAATTGACTATCCTTATCTGCGACAGTTTTGTTCAAACCAACAATAGAATCTTGTTGCGCAGAAATAATTTTTTTCTGTTCGCGTATAGTATCTGACTTTGCCAAATTATCTTGTTTCAAATCACCGTTTACAACGAACAAGCTATCCATTTTTGCTGTTGCTTGATTTAATTTTTCTGTTGCAATATTTACCGCACTAGCCGCCTGTTCTTTTTCTTCTTCTGCGTCTTTCGATTTATTGCACCCAGGCACACAAAGCACCACCAGTCCAACAACAAAAGTTGTTGCAGCAACATGACCTAACCACCATTTTTTATCAAATCTTGCCATTAAAAACTCCTTTATTTTTATTCACACACAAAATATAGACAAACAAAAAGGTTTTGTCAAGCGTATAAAAAAATAATTATTGCCTGCTATTTCAAGTTATGATATAATCAACCAAAACAGAGAGAATATGACTATACGAATATTATTTTTAGTTTTTGCGACATTATTCGCCCACGATTCGTATGCTGCGACCAAGTGTTCCAAGGCAAACCTGACGCGTTGTCTGGATTCTGTGTGTGCGATAAACGCGTCATCTAATCCTGCGGCACGCTGTCAGTATTGCGGTACATCTAATGCCGGCACACCACCCAACAGTAAAATGCGCAGTGTTTCTGCTGGGGCATCTGCTAAATATAATATTTCTGACAAAGATTTAAAAAAGGCCCCCAGCGACCCTGGCAAACGTTATGCATGGGCGACGACACAATGCATCAAGAAGGTTGCTGGTTGTACGGCCGATGATGTAACAGACGCATACGATTCATTAATCGAACAATCGTGCAAGGCGGCTGGTGTATCCGCGCAATTAAACAAAACGCTAAAGGCAACCAGCAAAAAGAAATCCAAAGAATCTTGCCAATCAACAATTCAAGCGTGCTTGATTGGCGACACACATTGTACTGCGGACTATCGTAATTGCAAATCCGATTCGGATTTCGACAAATTCTTTTCTGGTTGCAGTGTCGAAGCCGCAGGTTGCGATGATTACATATCATCAATTCGCACCGATTTAATTGCCGCGCGCGACAACGCGATAAAAAACACAGACAACGCGCTGACACAACTTGTTGAAAAATACCAATCTGCACGCAGTAAAAAGTTAGCAAATGCAAAATCTGACTGTGCTGATAGCAACGCCCGGGACGCTTGCATAAAAACAGTCTGTTCACGCAATATGCCGAACAAGTGCGATGGCGAATTTGGCGCTGACGAACGCGCGGCAGCAACTGCGCTGTGCAAATTCTATGACACTGCCTGTGCAACAGTTGACTAAAAGGGACGACATAACGAAATGAATATTCTGAACAATATTTTTGCGACAAAAACCCAACGTTCAATTTTGGCGGCGTGTTCTGTATTCTTCGTACTATGTACATTATTACCGGTTAATTTTGCATTGGCTGACGATGATTATATCGAAGACAAGACATCACAATTTGACGACATATTTTCTGAAACGACCACTGGCGACACTGGGGACAACACACTGGCGGAACAAATTCGTGCCCAACGCGCTGCACTTGATGCAGCAGACGCAACCAACACCGCCACCAAGGCGATATCAGGCGGTGCAAACGCGTGCGATTCTGGGCTGCGCGCATGTATGAAAAAGAAATGCGGCGATGATTTTTCAAAATGTGCTGGCGATGGGGACACCATCTGGGGCGACAAGATGGAATCTTGCAAGCGCGACCTGCCCTGCACTGGTCATGAATTTCAATTACTGTCTGCGGAAATCAAGGGCGACCGCGACATAAACGCGCAATTATCATTATACAATTCTATTGTTGATTGTGGGAACAAGTACAATGATTGCATAATCACCGAATGTGGCACAACATTTACAAAATGCTTGGGCAAATCCGCCGGAGACAAGGCTATATCCGCCTGTGCCAAGATTGCAAAATCATGCACCGAACAAGACAGCGGTCTGGCCGCCCGCGCGATGGAGGCCTTTGGTGCCCTGCGTGAAAATGCCGAAATAATGGTAAAACGGGACGAAGAACGTTTATATGAATTACGCGATAAAATGGGCGAAACCTGTCAACGTTTGGGTGCAATGTTTGACGAACGTACACTTGATTGCGTATACACCGTTAATTTCTATGCTGGCGAAGACAGCACCCTGTACGCATCCAAGAAACGTTATGCCGGTTCGACATTTGATTGCACCCCAAATTGGTTTGGCATTGACGTAACGACATTTATGGAAAATGCGATGCGTCTGACACGCGAACAGACAGCGGCATCATCTGCGATGTTGGGTTCTGGTGTCGGCACAGCGGTTGGACTGGTCACATCCGGGGTTCTGGTTTGGGTATGGCGGCAGGGGCCGTAACATCTGGCGCAATCGACCGCGCGGTTGACACCAAAAAGGCCAAAAACGCATTAAAAGACGCCGAAAAAGAAGCCGGTGTTGATAAAAAGAGTCAACGTAAGGCCGAACGCGAAGAAAAGGAAACCGAACGCGAGGCCGAACGTGAAGATAAGAAAGCCGAGAAAGCCGAACGCAAAGAACAGAAAAAGAAAGAGAAAGAGCAAAAGAAGAACGACAGCAAAAAAGATGACAACGGCGGCAATTCGTCAACTGAGGGGGGGGTAAAACAGGAGGAAAATCCGACGACAACGCCACCAGCGGAGCCGACGGAACTACAAAAACTCCAGAACAAACAGGGCGCGGAAATGATGGGTCCACCCCCACCACCGAACCTAGAAATGGAACAGGACAAACCGGTGGAGGAAACAACAACTTCTCAATAAAAGGAAAATCCCTAGCAGAGTTAAAGAAACCATCGCAAGCGACACTATCCAAAGTTGACACAAGTTTTAGTCAAAAAGCAGGTTTCGGAACGAAAACTATAGACACAAAACTAAATGTGCCAGATATAAAAAACATAAATTTGAACAGTACAAAACAACAATAAATGAAACGATTACTGATTATTTTTTTAGTTCTTAGTTTACCGATCGGCTCTTTCGCCGCCGGTTCATATCAACCTGAACAAACAGAAATATCAGTTACTAACGAAGAAACAAAAAAATCAACCCAAGAAGAATCAAAAAATCAACCAAAAGAAAAAAAACAATTTTTTACAAAAGTCGCCAATAAAGTTAAAGACGGAATCGACAGCGCAAAAGAAAGACTAAGCGCGTCCGGTCGTGCCACAGCAAAAATCGAACGCAAGGCAGACAACGCGATAAAAAACATTGATAAATTTTGCAAGAAAAACTCTACCGATAACTTATGCAAGTCAAATACGCCCCAATCAACAAAAGCTGAGATCGATAAATTAAAAAAAGAATCGCTAGATGGGATAACTGACGACAACGCTGACAAAAAATTAGAAGACTTCGAAACAAAACTGTCCGACATATTAACAAAAGCCGGTTTCAAAGATGTTGATAAAGAAACCGACGAACAAGAAAAAGACGTAGAAAACGATGACGATGTTGATGACACCGCAGCAGAAGACGATGCCACACCCGAAAAAAAGTTAACCAAAGAACAACAAGAACAAAAAGTAGCCGAACTGCGCGAAAATTATGAAGATATGAAAGAAATTGAAAATTCTTTCGAAAATCGTACATTAGGCGCAACAGGTATGGCAACAATGGGTATGGGCGGTATGCAACTGGCAACATCATTAGCCGAAGACAAAGCGGACGATGCCGCCGAACAGCAAATGAAAGCTTACTTGGCAACGTTTTCGTGTACTTATGCGAATGGCAAACGGTTTAAAGGCGGCGAAAGCGCAATCGAATTACCCGGCGGAAACGAATTAATCAATCTGTACAGCGAATATGTCGGTCTGGCGAACGACTTAAAGGAACGCAAATCCGCACTGGGGATGCGTGCTGGGATAGAATCAGAACCTATTCTGGACAGTGCAACCAGTGGCCTGTACGACGACATTTCTGTTGGAAAAACATCGGGCGCATTCACATCACTGGCGCGCGCATTGTCTGACCCGAACAGCGAAGATGCCGCAGCATGGGCGGCACAACGTGCCGAAACCGCCGAAAAGAAGAAAACTGCCCTAACCACAATTGGTGCTGGCGCAGTTGCAACTATTGCCGGTAATCTGTTAATCAACAGTAACAACCCAGAAGAACGCAGCGCCGAAATCCTGAAAAAATATGAAAAATTAAAGACAAGCACCGACGACATGACCACTGAATTAAACAACACACCCTCCACCCAAAGTTGTAAAGGGGATGGGGTATCTGGCGACAAGTATCCAAATTGTACATGTAAAGATTCAAATAGTTATTACTCATCTAGTGCTGATGAATGCATATCTTGCGGCAACGATAAAAAACCAACAAATAATGGCGGTTGCACATGCAATGACACAACAGCAATACCAGGTCCGAATGGAACTTGTTCCAAATGCACTATAAATAACGTGAATTGGCTAAGAAAAGACAATTCGTGCGACTGCAAGGAAAATGCAACCTTAGATGAAAAAGATAATACCTGCAAATGCAACTCGGGCTATACAATAGACTACCGTAAATGCACTTCATTATCAGACGATTTCAAGACAAGAATCGGCGAATTTATCACAGACGGCGCTTTTAAACCCGGCAAAATCACATTAACCGAAGAAGCAAAAAATACAATATCTAAACACAAAAGCGCCATCGAACAAGCACTTGATTCCTACAAAGAACAAACATTCTGTTTAAAAATTATTGGGCATACCGACAAAACTGGATTCAAAATCTGTCAAGAAGAAGCAAACCCAACGGAATGCAACAAAAAACAAAAATAGTAATTCCCGATGAAAAAAACACAACCGGACAGAAGTTTTTAGCAAAAGCGACAGAACTGTAAAAAATCATTCACTCCGT
>CALCEG010000092.1 GCA_937900435.1 uncultured Alphaproteobacteria bacterium | reverse complement strand
TCTGCTGCGGCAATCAGCGCATCTGGTCGTCGTATGCCAACATTGGCGGCTGCATTGACCCAGGCGGCAAACACCACTACAACTACAACCACAACGACCAGTACGGCATCCTTGTTAGACGATACTAAGTGCGTTGACCAATACCTGACATGTATCAAATCGCCTGACATTTGTGGTTCCAACTTCGAAGAATGTACCAATCGCGTATTATTCCATGGCAAAATGCCCCAATGTCTAAGTGTGTTATATCAATGCTCGACCGGCGGCATTCAAAAATTGTTTGGCACAAACAATATGAATGTTCTGGGCGACATTGCGACCAAGAATGAATATGACGAAGTCACAGATTACACATATCCCAAAGACAACAGTGCCTTGGGTCAGTTAATTACGGCTGGTGCGATATCAAATATGTACGACACATCGAACTGCGTACGTCGCTATACAACATGCTTGAATCGTGAAAACGTATGTGGTTCTGATTTTGAACTATGCACATCTAATACAGAATTCAGAAAACAACGTGTCAGTTGTGATTCCGTATTGGCCCGTTGCCAAAGCGAAGGCTTAAAAGAATTATTCGGCACTGCATCACGCACTGTTGACCCCGACAGTTCCAGTCGCGTTGGCACAATGATTGCAGACGGTGCAACAATGGCGGCAATTAACGCTGTATCAACATGCTATCGCGTTGTTGACCAATGCATCTTAAACGCATGTACAGAAAACCCATACAAATGCTATGAAAACACACCACAGGGTATCTTAAAGTCCGTTGAATTTATCGTGAGTGGCAACGTAAACGCAATGGGTCAACCAACAGACGATGCGATGATGACAGTGCTTAGCAAATCCGACATCAACAAATACATTCGTGGCGAATGTATGGATACGATTGGCCAGAACAAATATTGCTATGCCACATTTATCGGCGAAGGCAAAATGCCAACAAATTCCGAATTACGCGATGAATTCAACCAAGAAGACGTATTTTCTCAGGCATATTCCACGCGTATGAACTCTGGGATGATGTCCAAGATTTCAGATTTAGTAAATAAATTCGACACATCTGCCAAAGAAAAATGCACCACAACAATTCGCTCTTGCGCAATGCGCACCTGCGGTGGTGGTTCTGGGGCTGCATGCTTTAAATTGGCCAGTGCTGCTGGAATCAATGGAACTAACACATACGACCAAATTAAAAAGGGTTGCGCATCTGTTGTAAACACCGACCCAAATTGTATCTATGCGGCACAAAACCCAACTGCATCTGGGACATTTGACTATGCATATAACAAGGGTGATGCATTTGAAATCTTGTTCCCTGCCGCCGCCGAAGGCAAAGACCCGATTGGTATTGTTGCAAACTTGGATGCAACATTGAACAATTCTTATAACGATGCGGCAATCGCACAAATGAAAAAGCAATGCCAAACATTGGCAACCAGTTGCGTAAAATCAATGTGCGGTAATGATTATGTAAACTGCTATCGCAATCGCACAGACGTTATGTCCAGTTTAACAAACACTGGCGATGCTGCATTTGACAAATCAATGAATAAAGTCGGCGGTGTTCTGGATTACACAATTATCCTGGGGCTGTGCGTAAACACAATCAAGAATTCTGACGTATGTGCAGAACATTTGGCGATTGAAACCGCAAAACTGGATATGAGTATGGACAACAACCTTGCCAGCACTTGGGGTATGTCAAACGGCAACAACGCAGATTCCGTCCGTTCTGGATGGTATGATGCCGGCTCTGCCAGCAAAGTAAGTGCTGTTGATGGTGTTAAAAAGACGGACGCAGACGGCAATGAAATCTGCACAAACGCATCAGGTATCGAAGGTGTATGTTATGAACTTGATTCCACAGGTGCGGCATACGATAAACCTGTATTCGTTTCCGTTGAAACATACAAACAAGAACAAGCGGCGAACAGTCTGTTCAAAGATTTGGTATACGACATTGAAAAAGAAGCCCAGGCAAAATACAATGCCAAATTGACCAAAGAACAGAATATGTGTCTGTCGTCAAATTCTGGTGGTATTATGGGTAACAGCGACAATGGCTCGACATATATGTGGGTAAAATTGAAAGGCAAATCTGTACCAAAGAGCTATGCTGTTTCCGGCCTGCAAGAAAATCAATTCGTGGCCAGTAATGATTTATACGGTTCGTTCTGTCGTATGCGTGTAACATTGCAATCCAACGACCAATACATACAAAACGCGATTCAAAAATCGCCAAATTGGTCAACCGCGTATTTCGCACTGGGCGATACATTCACATGCGGTTCATGGCTGTCGTCTGACGACCTGTCAGAATTGGCCGATGCCGCCGCACAGGCTGCGCGCGTCGCCACCGGCCTAGAAGACAAAGACGGTAATGCCACCGACAAGGCGAAACGTCAAAAAGGCTGGATTACTGCTGCGACTGCATTGGGTCTGGGTACCGGCGGTGCATTCTTAGGCAACGCGATTGCTGACGGAAAAATCGGCGGACTGAACAAGAAGAACTCAACAAAAAGTCTTGAAGCACGCAAAAAGAAAGCCAGTTCATGTACCGATAATGCACGCGAAGCATTTGCAGATTTCAATGCTTGGAAAGACGACTCCGATGGCGGCGACTCAACAAAGTCTGACTGGCAAGTCGCACAAGGGAAAGCCCAAAATGCTATTAGTAGTGCGAATTCTATTCTACGCGAAGTGGAGTCATCATCTCAGGAATACACAGTACATAATGATTGGTACAACATAATAACAGAAGCTCAAAATGCCGTCAGTACTGCTGCATTAATGAATTCTAAAAACTTTGATGATAATAGCCAAACTACTTCTGGTGCAGCAACAGCAGCAGCAACAGCAGCAACAGCGCTTGAAAAACTGCTCAACGCTTGCCAAATCGCAGAACAAGGCGGTTATACTGATGAAAAAGAAGGCTGGTTCCAAAACTGGGGTGGTGCAACAATTGTTGGCGCGGGGACTGCACTGGCTGGCGGATTGGCAGCATATCACGTCGTCCAAGACGCACACAAATCCAAACTTGATGCGGCTGAACAAGAAGCCTATCAAGAATTTATGGACAATATCGGGTCGAAAATCACTTGCTTTATTGGTGCTGACGAAGTTGGTACTTACGGCGATATGATTTCGACATCGATGACGGAATAGAAATATTCCAAATTCAATCGACACAAATCCCCTATCTCCATGGGGATTTTTTTTACAAAAAAATCACAAAAACCCTTGGAACCTAAAAACTCTCATCATTCCCCCATATCGGGCCCCACAAAATTTAAGTAAATTTTGTGGGTGATTCTAGGCGG
>CALCEG010000091.1 GCA_937900435.1 uncultured Alphaproteobacteria bacterium | reverse complement strand
AACAACTGGGGCGACTGTGCCAGATATGCTGTTTGCCCAAAGTACTCCAGTTTGAACAATTCTGCCCTGGATTCAGACGGTGTTGCCATAATCTTGGGTGTTTGGATTTCGATAAATCCGCGTTTTCCCAAATATTCATGGTATCCAGCCGTCATTGCAGACAACGCGCGCATAATTGTTGCGCCGCGTGGGCTGCGCAGGGACAAGAATCGCCAATCTTGGGCTTTTTCGGGTGTAACCTCAACACTGCCTTTTGGTGTAACCGGTATCGGGGTTGCCTCGGCCAGCGATATGATTTCCAGTTCAGACACTTGGATTTCAAATCCGGATTCTGTGCTGGGTGTTTTTACAACGGTACCTGTCACAGAAATGACAGATTCTGTTGTGATTTGTTTCACCAGTTCAAACGCAGGACAGCCACGTTCAATTACACACTGAACAGTTCCTGTGATTTCACGCAGGACAATAAACGCAACACTTGATTGTGTACGAATTGTTTGTGCATGACCTTTTAGAGTTATTGTTTCGCCAATTTTTTGTGAAATTTCGGCGATATGCGTTCTTATTTTTGACATTTTTAACCTCCTTTGTGTTCGTTGTTTATGTTTTAATAAGAACACAAGGACGTTAAAACGCATACGCCAGTAATCTGAAAATATGCGTGACAACGTGGTGCCACCTTGCTTCGCAACACTGTCGCCAGGGTTGCCTTTTTAACTCTCGCTGGGTTCGCCATACCATTAAAGAGTCCGCTGCTGTAACGGGCAGTCCCGGGAAGTTCTAGTAAGCGCAAGAGTCTTGCCGCCGTTCTTCTTCCGCCTCGCCATTGTTAGAGGGTCATCGGCCTTTCACGTTTATTTATAGGATAAGAAATATTGTTTGTCAAGTTTTTTGTCAATCTTTTTATTTTTGTGATTTGTGCACCGCTTGCTAAGTGGCGGAATTTATGATAAAATATTGTTCAATAGTGTATGGGGGATTGAATGAAACGCAATCAAGTGGTTTTGTTCTATGGGTTGCCGGCAAGTGGCAAATATACCGTTGCAAAAGAAATACAGAAAAAGTGCGGTGGTGTTTTGTTGGACAATCATTATTTCTATGACTTGTTTGTTGGTATAACAGATGTTCCAAGTGAATTACGTCATGAATGGTTTCATCGTGTTGGCGATGTGCGCAGGGCTTATATGGACGTGTTAAGAAAGTTTTATCCACGCAAAAAACAAACCCGATTTATATTTACATCTGTTTTATTACGCGGCGAACAATTGCCAGCAAATTTACAAAAGTTTGCAAAGGATATAAATGCGGATTTTATACCAATAGAATTAAAGGTATGTAAAGATATTTTGTTAAAACGGTGTAATACGGTGCAACGCAAAAAGCGAGAAAAAATATCCGACCCAAAAGAATATGAAAAGGTACTAAACAAGTGGTTGCCAAATGCTTTTCATTCCAGACACCCCAATAGATTAGTTATAGATATCAGCAATTTATCTTTGGATAAAACGGTGGTGGCAGTCAGAAAACATCTGCGACAATTTGATTAAAAGGATACAGTTATGCAAAAATGGGAAATCGCATTAAATAAGTTTTTGGAAAGATATATTCACGAACCTTGGTTCGAGGGGGCATTGTTATGCGGTTCTTATACCACAGGCAATCAGACCAAGTTTTCGGATATCGATGTTGTGATTGTTGGCAAAAATAATATGGGTTGGCAGGAAAAGTCAAATTGCTATGTTGATGGTTTCTTGATGGAATACACAATCAACCCCATTTATAAACTGGAAGAATATATGGCAACATATATGAAAAACCATCGTCATATAGACCAAAATATGTTTGTGTATGGGAAAATCTTGCACGATAAAAATGGTGTTATGAAAAAACTGCGCCAGAAATGCGCGCGTGATATAAAAAAGCCATTCAAGCCATATTCGGAATACACAAAATCATTTATAAAATACCACCTGTGGGACAAGTATGACGAACTGTTGTCGCTGGATGCGCGTGGCTATCATATTGATATGCAATATTGGGCGGTGGTGGATGCCTTGATATCTGCATACTATGATTTCAAGAATATGCCACATCCACCACGCAGCAAGATTGAACCAATCTTGACCGACCCAGAATTTGCAAAGCGATATCATATTCAGGCAATGCCACCCAAGACATTTACAGATAAATTGTTGGCGTGTATGAATGCAAAATCTAAGACTGCAAAAATGGATGCGATAAAGGCATTTTATAACTATGTAATGCGTGCCGGCGGCGGTTTTGATATTGGTAAATTCCGCGGATATCAAAAGATTGAAAAAAGATAAAGGGGGTAACTCGTGAAACGTGCAATTAAATTTAAGTTAAAAAATGGCAAAGTCGTAACCATTCGCCGTTTGGTGGCAGCGGACTATGATGCGCAGATGAAATTTAATGAAAAATTTACTCGTGGCCCCGGCGCTGTGCAAACTATGCAGTATCGTGGTCAGCCCAAGAAAGACAAAGCAATCACAATCAAGCACTATGAAAACAATTTTGTTATTGGTGCTTTTGATGGCGATGATATGATTGGTATTGCCAGTGTCCAACCACAGCGTGTCGGACATCCATACAGTGGTCGTAGCGCAGGTGTTGGTATGATGATGCTAGATAAATATACTGGCAATGGTTTGGGTTCAAAGTTCTTTCAGATTTTGGAAAAATGGGCGCGTGAAAACGGTATTCATAAATTGGTCGGGGATGTGCGGCACCTTAATATACCGTCTATTGCAACGTGTATTAAAAACGGATTTATTATTACAGGTATTCACTATGATGCCGCTTTCATTAATGGCAAATGGCACCATGAATACATCTTGGAAAAGATTTTGGAAAAATAGACCTTTAAGCAAATACCGCCCGATTGGGCGGTGTTTTATTCGTATTGGTTGTCGGGGGTGATGGTATCCTTTGTTTGTTTCTTGGATTCTGCCATCTGGTTCATTGCCTTGACAACTTTATTTCCGGCATGGAACTTTTCTGGGGTGACTTCGCCACGTCTTTT
>CALCEG010000090.1 GCA_937900435.1 uncultured Alphaproteobacteria bacterium | reverse complement strand
AATTTAATCAACAACGTACATCTCTGTGCGTGCATTTAACGAATCGTAAGTGAACGCACCCACAAACGTAATTTTCCACGCCAATAAATAACGGATAAATGGAAAGTTTTGATTGTGCTTGCATTTGATTAATCAAGTTTCTATACTGTGAATTGAATCCATAGGGATATGGGTTCGGGGCTATCTCAAGCCTACGTCATTCGGTGCAAAATTGCTGTGGCATCGTTATACGATGTCATTCCTGTGGTTTTGTGTCGTCATTTATCCCTGACTGTATAAGTCGGGGAGCTGCTTGCTATACAACAGGGGTTACCCGAAAGCAACAGAATCAATAATGACGTGATTTGAGAACTCCCCGACCGCCTAACATCCTATGGCGGTCTGTTTTTTTAGCAGGGGGATACAAAATGAAGAAAATGTTTAAAGTATTTTTATTGATATTCACTACCCTTTTACTTATAGCAACAATGGCTGTATGGGCATGGTGGAATTTTATTGAAAACCCTAGAATATCACATTATAAGAATAAATCTTATGCAGAAATAAAGGAATCTACTTATGAAACATGTGTTTTTAATAAAGTAGACGATTCTACCATGGTGTTACATGAAGCTTATTGCGAGTGTCTTGCTTCATTCGTAGCAACAGAATTAAAAGACAAATCACCCAGAAAAAAAGAATTTATAAAAAAATATGTTGATGCAGAATATGCTTGTAAAGAACAGATAACATTCGTTAATTTGCCTGTTAACAAATTAAAATCATTTTTTTACGAAAGTTGTATAGAGAGCTTCGGAAAGAAGAATATTAGGTATTGTGATTGCCATTCCAACAATGTTGTATATTTTATAAAACAGTATAATGATGAAGACATTGTGCGGGCTCTTCTTTTTACGAAAATAACAAAAAAAGCAACCGAATTATGCGTCGGATATTATAAACACTAATAAAAGGGGATTTTATGAAAAAATTATTGGCTTTGTTTTTTTGTATATTGCTAGGTGCTTGTGCCGACAATGAAGTATCTCTAGATTGCAAACGAGCAGCTCTAGTAAATCTTGGCATAAAGAAGTTTGATGAGAGTTCTAATATTATAATGAATGATGCAGCATCCTGTTCTGTAGCTTTTTTATTCTCTCTAGATGAAAATGACATTCTAAGACTTTTTGATGGAGGAATAGCAACTGTTAGTGCGTATGCAGACGAAGCGTTTGCTTTATGTTACACATTTGTTCAAAAAGCCGATTCCAATGCGATAAAAAACATATTTGAACAGGCGCAGATAGCAATAAGTTATGCAAAATCACACAGAAAGTGTTTTGAATAAAAAGAAGGAGATAAACTTGAGCAAAAAACTTTATATATTATCGGCAGTTATTCTATTTACCGCATTTATTACAGGAAGCTTTTATGGTGTTAAGGTACACAAAAAGTCAAAAATAATATCTTCGGTTATCGAAGCTGTTGGAGGAAACAAAACTATAAAGAAAAAGTGTCTCAAAGATATGTCAGGTCCTATACATATGGAAAGTGGAGAAGTACACGAAAGGTATTTGACGGTTGCTGATATTGTAAGAACTGACAAGATATGTGATTGTGTTGTCGCAAAACTACATAAGGAAATGTCCAAAAAGGCTATTTTTGAATTTTTGCCAACAATGATAAATATGCCTAATAATGTTGCTGAACCTGTAATAGATATGCTGATAACTGTAAGCCGGACAACATGTGAAACAGAGTTGAATGAATGGCTGGAAAATCAATACAAAAGTATAAGTTTGGAGTAATTTTTAATAGAAATAAGATATTATTACTTGATGTTAAATTGTAGGAAATAAGGAATTAGATATGTATGCCGTGAAAAAGTTGGTCCGTTGAGCCTTTGTTTATTGGTGATTGGGTGCGTAATGGAACCTTGTGTTGATAGGTGTTTTGAAGGCAATGATTACGATTATGAAAGCACACATAAAATTGAAGATTTTTTGAATGTGCATGATTCCTGTATTGTATTTGATGCATAAAACAAAAGAAATAGTAAACAAAAAATTCATAAATGACGTTATTTAGTTATTCGGTAAAGCTAATGATTAGTACGAAGTATTTTGATGTTGGTCATGTTGGTATGTTATTAAAAGAAGAATTTATGGAACCGTTGGGACTATCTATGAATGCTTTGGCATGTGCGATTGGTGTGCCGGCAAACTGTATTCATGGTATTGTACATGGTACACGTGGTATTTCTGCAGCGGTTGATTTACGTCTGACACGTTATTTTGGATTATCTCAGGGGTATTTTCTGCGTGTTCAAACACATTATGATATGGTGGCAGCAACAAAAGAAATCTCGGATGCGGATTTGGCCAAGATTATTCCTTTCAATCGTCCTGCCAATGGAGATTTGAGAGTAGCAGTAATGTAAAATAGTTTTTATCAGATTCAGCCCGTCCAATGTGACAGGCTTTTCTAGATAAGTCTTACCAGACATTCTGTATTTCTACATACATATACCACTTTAAAGGTATTTCATAGTCAGGAAAAACAGACTAAACAGTTTACAATTGTCAATGGTGAGCTATGAAACTTATTCAAATGGATTTATATTATAATCACAATCAATCGAGTCAATATCAAATATCATCCATTGTTTACGTAAGGAAAACCAATGTTTTCTTTTGAAGCATATGCCTAACAAACTAAATATTTCCAATGTCCCACCCGATGTTTGATGTAATAACATAAGAATCTCCTCTCGCCGTTTGCCAGAAAAATTTGCTCTATACAACTTAGAAAAGGTTAGGCTTGGACAACCTCTTACGCCACATTGTGATTTGTCTAGGATAATTTGTATCTCCCCTTTATGTTCTGTAAACTCTAACTTATTTCTTTTTATAAATGTCTTTATTTTTGTTCTTCTTGATGCTTTATCAACAAAATCTAAAGTGTCAAACTGCTTAATAGGCAGATTAGCTATTATCTTGTTGAATGAATGATTGGTCGGTGTATAGTTACCGCACTTAGCTATTTTTAGCAAATCGATGAATTGCACAAGGCACTCCCCATACATTTGGTAATTCATATGGCTCTGTTTTTCAGCAATATAACCTTGTGTTATATAATATTGTAATTCTTTTAATGAGTATGCTGTCTTGGTTTCGTTGTCTTTATGCAAAACAATTTCAAAGCGTTCACATGTCATATAATCTTTTAATTTTTTTGCATCTAAGAGGTTGTTGGATATGTATTTAGTGGCGTTAGATATTTTTATAGTAATATATATAGCTATAAAACTAGCAACAAGCGACAAAACAGCGACAACGCCCTGATTTTCATTGATTGTTGATATTATTTTCATGATTGACATTTATTGTCTCTTTTTCCTAAACAATATACAACTATCATTCCTTTATTCAATATATTTATTATTTGTTATGCTATTTCATAATTATTTTACAAATGCTACAAAAGGTACATTTTGTAACATTAACGCGGAAAGCCCCAGAAAACTAAGAGTGGCAAACCGCGTTAATTTCTTGACAGCAATAAAATGTTACACTATACTGTGATTATAAATAAATAGTAACATTATGCTAAGGGCTAAAAATGGTAAATAAAGAATTTGTAAAAGATGCAAAACTAAAAGACATCTTATCGTACATCAAGGGTATTAATCATAGTGAAATGATACGTATGATGTTCTTCTGCTCGTTAAATGGATTACGGTGCATAAACTTTAGATGTTTGCAGGTCAAGGACGTATTCAACAGCGACGGTTCTGTAAAAGACGTTATTGATTTGAGCTGTGACAAGAATAAGGGTAAATTCTCTGCTCAATATTATGTAAATGAACAATTCCAGAAAGAATTGAAAGTATATCACAAATACTTGACTGCTAAATATGGCGATAAATTAGATGGCGAGACATATCTGTTTACATCCCAAAAGATGAATAAACCATTTAATCGTGTGTCTATCTGCAGAATATTTAGTAATATTTATAAAAAATTTGGAATTCATGGTGCATCACATCTTGGCCGGCATATGTTTATTACAAAAATGATAAATAACGGCGTAAATCCTTTCTTGGTCAAGCAGTTAGTGAACCACAGAAACATCCAAACAACGCAGCGTTACTATAATTCTGACATTAATCTGCTAAAGAACGCGGTAGAAACAGCCAGAATATAGAATAAATTCCAGCAAAGGCCATATCATTCCCCTTGCAAGTTCTATTGATTGCATAGAAACCAAGGGGTAAATCATGGCTGTAAAAAGTGACATACACTATCGCTGGGAAGATGATTGTGTTGTGGTAAAAAAGAATAAAGGCAACAAGCTGAAATTCCAAAATGCCAAAGCTGCGTACCACAAAGACGGCAATATATTCGTCATATCTTCGCTCGGCCGAAAAATCCGAGTAGATAAGTTCGGAATTAGGCACTGGGAATAACCAGACCACCATTTTCAATTTCTGCTAATATCTCGTTCAACAACGGGCCTAAATCAAGCACTTGCTGTACATTTTCGGGTAGAACTGTGTCAAATTCGGGGCCCCATTATAAAACGTCCCGAATGGGGCGTTTTTAATTGCTTTTTTATGCGTTTTGTGATATAATACACATCCAACAGATGGACGACATTAGTCGTCTTTTTTTATTGCCCGCATCTGCGGGTGTTTTTTATGGAGAAAAACAATGATAACACCAAAATTTTTACAAGAACTGATATCGTCGCCCGAATACGGTAATAAAAACATCGAAACATATAAACGCGCAACCAAGTATATGAACATCTTGTACCCCGGCACAGTACAGTTTGATGCCACAGGTCGTATGATGCGACCAGATTACGATATGACCCTGCAACAGTTTTATAAAGCCCAAGACGAAATATATATGGATTTTGAAGTACAAAAAGAAGAAGCCACTGATGAAGTTATGGAAGAATACGGTGAATATTTTGAAACCATTGGTTTCGAATTTAATGTTGAAGAATATGTTATTTCTGGCACACCGATACCGGTCAAAGTCCTGATGCCAGGGGGATATATTTCAAACAAAGATTTAATTACATATAAACTGGATATCCCGGAATTTGAAATAAAACAAAAAATATGGATATGGCACAGCGAACATGGTGAAAATACTTGCAATGAATGCGCAGGGCTAGACGGACAAGTATTTTTCAGCCCAGATGAAATACCGGCTATCCCAGTGCACCCGAACTGCAAATGCAGTATTGTCGAAGAAACGCTGGACAAAAATGGCAAAACAATCACTAAGAAAGATTACAAGGCAGACAAGAACGCTGAACCCAAATCACAAAAACCATCAGACACACCAACATTTAAAAAGCCGGTAAATGTAAAGCCAGGGCAATATGCGGTATTTGACGGCAAGAAATTTACACTGTATGAAAACGATAAACCAATTATATCTTGGGATGCGGTGTCAGGTGCCAAAGGCTATCAAAGTCCAGAGTATCAACATATAAAAGATAAAGGCACGATTCCCGAAGGCACATATGTTGCAAGGCAGAGCGAATTGCAATTTTATAAAGATATTACGTGGGACAATCGGTTGCGTTCGGCAGTTGGATTTGGAACTTGGAGAGGTGGAACGGATTCATGGGGAGAATCACGTGTGTGGTTAGAGCCATCAAAAGAAACCAACACATATGATCGAAGTGGTTTTAGTGTACATGGTGGGGCAGAACCTGGCTCGGCAGGCTGTATTGATTTAACACATCATATTGATGAATTTACACAATGGTTTGAAAAGAATGGACATGATTTAATTATCAATGTAAAATACCATTGATGAAATCAGCTAAATCAATTTTATGTATTTGGGGACAGGTATTGCTATTATGTTTATCTTTTATAGCAATACTGGTTCCAATCTCTGAATTACGATATGTTTTTACTATGGCCCCATACCCATATATGCTGTTCGGAGAATGCTGTAAGTTTATTGAATTTATGGGGGTAGAAATACGAACAATTTACTATGTTGTCTTGTTGTTGATATGTTTGCTTATACAGATGTTGTGTTTGTTTGTTGGAATATATAAGGGAACAAGGCATAAATATATTCAATCTTGTATTTTGCTTTTCGTACCAGTTGTTATGGAAATTGTGCTAAATTTACTCTCTTATGTAATACAAAAATAAAACACTTACTTTTTGCGTATGGTTGGAACCATCAAAAGAAACCAACACATATGGGCGTGATGATTTTTCAATTCACGGAGGTTGGGTTCCAGGTTCGGCGGGCTGTATTGATTTAACATCAAATATGGATAATTTTGTTGCGTTATTTGATTATATAGGGAATGATTTAATTATCAAAGTGGAGTATTAGATATAAAAAAGTGTCATGATATGCAAAATACAAAAACATTAGCAACATATGCATTCGTTTCGTTTGTTATCATGTTTGTATTCTATTTTGATTCAAACATGCTGTCTTCTTCAAAATGGGACACTTTATTTTACGGTTTGTGCGAATATCACTGCCTGCGTTATGTTGATATTACAATTATAAGCGCAACCCTTTTGCTTGGTCTGTTTTTAATGTGTTTATCATGGAAACCATATAAGTGGAAATGGGGTTGTATTTTGTTATTGGCTTTTATTGTTGCGATTATAAGTTATATCGTTTTATCCGCTGTTGTTGCAGCTATAAATTATATGATTTAATCATAAAGAAATAAGGCTTGGCATGGAACAAAAAAAATACTCTTTGTTTTATTATATTTCCGTATTCCTGGCGGGATTGTTCTTCTTCTTTTTAAGTGATTTGGCTTATTTCGGGCGAATTGCAAAAAACGAAGATATATGGTGGAATGTATGCATGCATCTGGATGGGCATAAGGCAGATATCTGCATGGCGCGCTATGACTTGTTATGCATTTTCATAATTTTGGGTCTGTTAATGTGGTTGGGATACATTCTTGCACCAATTTACAAAAAGAAAATATTTTTTATCCCATTGCTGGGATTATTGATATACCCAATATGCAACATACTGTATTATTTAATATTGGGTTTGGTATAGGTGATGATTACTGGAAACGACCTGATTGTACATGTAAAATACTAGCAAAAGGGTTATGTATGCAAAAATGGAAACGTGGCACGATAATTTGTCTTGGTATAAATATATTGCTTTTATATGGACTGCTTACTGATTATTATGAATTTTTTATCAAAGAATGTCGTGATGCGTTTCCGTTTAATTATTGTCCATGGGGCGGTGAATCTATGGGCTGGGCATGGCGTAGTGCAGATGTATATTTAACAAATCTGGTATCTTCTTGTGCCACGCTGTTGTTTTTTATTCCAATATCATTATACTGTTTTCACAAGAAAAATTATACAGCGTCTTTTATGCTTGCATTAAGCCCAATTATAATATCTTTGATCGATTCTTTACTTGGGACTTTGTTGTATCATTACGCAAAATTTTAGTATATTCAAGGAGGCGCATCAGCTGTTTGTGCAGTTTTCTATCTCCATCAATAATTCGTTTAGCAATGGGCCTAAATCAAGCACTTGTTGCACGTCTTGGGGTAGAACACAGTCAAACGTGGAGCGTCATTATAAAACGCTCCGACTGGGGCGTTTTTGATTGAATTTTTATCATTTTTGTGGTATAATAAGTGCATTCAGCGGACGACATTTAGTCGTCTTTTTTTTATTACCCGCACACGCGGGGTTTTTTTATGGAGAAAAACAATGATAACACCAAAATTTTTACAAGAACTGATATCG
>CALCEG010000089.1 GCA_937900435.1 uncultured Alphaproteobacteria bacterium | reverse complement strand
CCTGTTTCCGAAGAATATACACATAAAAAACAGTCTGGTGGTTCTGGTCAGTATGCTCAGGTTAAGATTGAATTTGAACCATTAGAACCTGGCAAAGGCTATGAATTCGAAAACAAGATTGTTGGTGGGGCAATTCCAAAAGAATATATCCCAGGTGTTGAAAAAGGTTTGAAGATAGCACAACAGACAGGTGTTCTGATTGGCTATCCAACAGTGGATTTCAAGGCTACATTGGTTGATGGTAAGTATCACGAGGTTGACTCTAATGTATTGTGCTTTGAAATTGCGGCACGCGCTTGCTTCCGCGAAGCAATGAAGAAAGCGTCGCCAAAATTGCTGGAACCGATTATGAAACTTTCGGTCAATACACCGGAAGAATATGTCGGTGACATCATTGGGGACTTGAACAGTCGTCGTGGACAAATTAATGGTATTGAAACTCAATTTGGTAATCAGTTGATTTCTGCATATGTTCCATTGGCAAACTTGTTCGGGTATGTAAAAACATTACGTTCTTTGTCGCAGGGTCGTGCAAATCCATATATGGAATTGTCGCACTATGACGAAGTCCCATCAAACGTTGCTGACGAAGTAATCAAGAAGCTGACGAAATAATTAACAAGAAGGTTACAAAAAAACTAACAAACAGCCTAAGGAGAAAACTATGGCAAAAGAAAAGTATGTAAGAACAAAACCACACGTTAATATTGGTACAATCGGTCACGTTGACCATGGTAAAACAACATTGACTGCTGCGATTGTTCACTATTATGGTGTTGGTGCTGATGCACAAAAAGGTGTTGATCAAATCGATAACGCACCAGAAGAAAAACAACGTGGTATTACAATTAATACATCACACGTAGAATACGAATCAGAAACACGCCACTATGCGCACGTTGACTGCCCAGGGCACGCTGACTATGTTAAAAACATGATTACAGGTGCTGCACAGATGGACGGTGCGATTTTGGTAGTTGCTGCAACAGACGGTCCGATGCCACAGACACGCGAACACATCTTGTTGGCACGTCAGGTTGGTATTCCAAAAATCGTTGTTTTCTTGAACAAATGTGATTTGGCAAACGACCCAGAATTGTTGGAATTGGTTGAAATGGAAATCCGTGAATTGTTGTCTGCAAATGACTTTGATGGCGACAATGCACCAATTATCCGCGGTTCAGCTGTTTCTGCAGTAGAAGGTAAAGCAGATGGTTTGGGTAAAGAATCAATTGATGCTTTGTTGAAAGCTTGTGACGAATATATCCCAATGCCAGAACGTCCAGTTGATAAACCATTCTTGATGCCAATCGAAGACGTGTTCTCTATCACAGGTCGTGGTACAGTGGTTACAGGTCGTGTAGAATCTGGTGTTATCAAAGTTGGTGAAGAATGTGAAATCGTTGGTTTGCGTCCAACACAGAAAACAACAGTTACTGGCGTTGAAATGTTCCGCAAATTGTTGGATCAAGGTGAAGCCGGTGATAACGTAGGTTTGTTGTTGCGTGGTACAAAGAAAGAAGATGTAGAACGTGGTCAAATCATCTGCAAACCAGGTTCTATCACACC
>CALCEG010000088.1 GCA_937900435.1 uncultured Alphaproteobacteria bacterium | reverse complement strand
GACACGACCACGCAACTGATGTAATGCTGCCAAACCAAACGTTTCTGCGTTTTCTATGACAATTATTGTTGCGCGTGGGACATCAATGCCAACCTCTATGACCGTAGTGGCGACTAAAATCTGCATATCAGAATCATTGTCCGCGAATTCAGCCATCACAGAATCACGCGCGGCCTTGTCCATTTGCCCATGAACCAAGCCAACATTTTTGAAATATGCACTTAAAAACTTATGCCGTTCTTCGACCGCAGTAATGCCGGTATCATTTTCTGATTCTTCGACCAATGGGCACACCCAAAAAACCTTGGCGCCTGCGGCAATTTGTACCGATATTCTGTTGACCAGTTCTGATATGCGCCCGACAGGCAACTTACTGGTCTTGATTGGTTTGCGACCTGCTGGCTTTTCGTTAATAATCGACACGTCCATATCGCCGTAAACCGTCATAGATAATGTTCGTGGTATCGGGGTCGCCGATAAAGACAATAAATCTGGATTTGCACCCTTGGCACGCAGTTGTTCGCGTTGCGATACGCCGAAACGATGTTGCTCGTCAATTATTACCAAGCCTAAATCCTTGTATTCAACGTCAGTGGAAAACAGTGCGTGTGTACCAATTACAATTCGCGTACGGCCCGAACGCAAAGAAATTAACTTTTCATTACGCGCGCGCCCTTTGTCCCGACCTGTTAAAATATCGCAAACAATTCCAATCTGATCGCACATCGGCTTTAGTTTTGCGTAATGCTGTTGTGCCAAGGTGTCTGTAGGTGCCAAGAAAGCAGTTTGCGCACCACTTTCCGCCATAAACACAGCCGCGGCCAAGGCAACGATGGTTTTACCACTGCCAACATCGCCCTGAACCAGACGCATCATCGGGATATCTTGGCGCAGGTCTGTAAAAATTTCATTACAAGTGCGGCGTTGCGCCCCGGTCATTTCAAATGGTAATACGCTTTCGAATTTTGACATTAAATCGTACTTGTGTGGGCGTGGCGTTCGGCGATTGCGAATATCTGTTCGATTACGGCGACTTATCACAATGGCGCATTGGTGGGCATATAATTCGCAATACGCCAGTTTTGCCATATAAGTGGAATTTGGTGCTAAATCTGCATCGGTTTTTGGGTAATGAATATGACGAAGCGCATCAAAGAATTCCAAAATACGTTCGTCTGTTTCATCGGCAATTCGTTCTGGCAGTATGTTGAAAATCTGGTCGCGAATATTTAAAAATACTTTTTGTGTTAAACCTTCGCCTGATGGGTATATCGCCTGGGACAGCGGTATCTTGGATACGTTGTGCATTTCTTCGATAAATTCTGGGTGGTTTATTGTGGGACGCGATGTCTTTTCAAGCCGCCCAGAAACCAAACGCCACTGACCCACCGGCATTTTCTTGAGCCAATAATCCAAATAATTAGAATTGAAGAACTGAACAACAACGCGATTGCCCATCTTGTCATCACAAATTATTTGGGTTGGATGACGGCGACCACGAAAAAAACCACCAGACTTGTGTGACTTTATCAACAGCGGAATGGTTATCGTGTCGCCACCAGTTGCACCAGACACATCGTCCGTAATTTCGCGCGAACGCACATACGATGGACGATGTAATAAAAAATCAATTATACGCCGACCACCAATCACATCTGACAGACGCGCGGCCAATACAGGCCCAACGCCCTTGATAAACTGTAAATCAGTGTTTAAAAAATCCCTGGTACTTAATTTCATATATATTGAATTTTATTATTATTATCAAAATATTCAATAATAAAAAAATCGCTTTTATTTCGAAGATAAAACGATTAAACTTATAAGAAAAATTAAAGGTAATGATTATGTCAACAGAAAATAAAATTGTGTTAACGGGGATTAAGCCAACAGGACTGGTGCACTTTGGGAACTATATTGGTGCGTTTAAGCAGGCGATTGAATTGTCAAAAACAAACAAAACTTTTATGTTTATTGCCGATTTGCATGCGTTGAATTCTATACACGACCCACAACTTATTCGTGATTACACATATAAAATGGCGGCTTTTATGATTGCGATGGGGGTGAATTTAGATAACACCGCACTGTTCAGACAATCTGATATACCAGAAATATATCAATTAAATACTTTGCTGATGAACCTGACACCAAAGGGATTGATGAACCGCGCACATTCTTATAAGGCAATGATGGATAAAAATGCTGCGGCCGGGCAAGACATTGACGCAGGGGTCAATATGGGATTGTATACTTATCCAATACTGATGGCGGCGGATATTTTGCTGTATAATTCTGATATCGTGCCGGTTGGCGCAGACCAAAAACAACACGTTGAATTTGCACGCGATATCGCAGGCTATTTTAACCATACATACACAAAACTATTTAAATTACCAGAACCAATTATTCGCCAAGATTCTGGGATTGTGCCGGGGCTGGACGGCCGAAAGATGAGCAAATCATACGACAATACGATTGTCTTGCTGGCACCACAGGCGGAATTACGCAAAAAAATTATGCGTATTATCACAGATTCCAAGACACCAGAAGAATCAAAAAATCCCGATGAATCATCGATATTCCAACTGTACAAGCACTTTGCAACCGCAGACGAAGTTGCCGAATTTGCAGAAAGGTTCCGCCGCGGCGGTATGGGATACGGGACCGCAAAACAAATACTGTTTGAAAAAGTAGATTCTGTCTTGACCGAACCACGCAACAAGTACGAATACCTGATAGCACACACAGACGAAATCGATGCAATCTTGCAAGATGGTGCAAAAAAAGCGCGCGCAGTCGCACAAAAAGTTATCGAAGATGTAAAACGTGCTATGTTGGGTTAATAATCTGAAAGGAGAGAGTCAATGAAAAAAACTTTGATTTGGGTTGGCGGCGTTATTGGTGTCAGCGCGGTTATGGTGTTATGTTTTGGCGCACTGCAAAATCAAACAATGCCAAAAACTATCGCTGTTAATGGGGAATGTCTGACATCTGTGCCAAAAGACAAAACCGCCATCACATTTCGCATCACAACACTGGCAAAAAACGCACTGGAATCAATGCAAACAGCCAGTGCAAAAATGGCAGAAATTACAGAATATTTGAAAACACAACCTGTTGAAACACAGACAACACAATTTAATTCTTTTGAAAAAACAGAATGGAACCGCGATGCGCAAAAATCAGAATCTTTGGGTATTGAAACGAATATCGCAGTTGAAGTGTCTGCAAATGATATACAAACAATCGAAAATCTGTTAAGTAAATTCGCGGGTCAAGAAAATGTCTTTACTGAAAACCTGCGTGTGTACA
Source organism: uncultured Alphaproteobacteria bacterium (assembly GCA_937900435.1). GTDB lineage: Bacteria > Pseudomonadota > Alphaproteobacteria > Rs-D84 > Rs-D84 > Enterousia. The sequence goes on along the minus strand of CALCEG010000088.1, from coordinate 587 downwards.
CCAGCCCTGCTGTGATAAAATCTGCACAAGAAAAATGTCTGGGGCGCGCATTAGAAAATGCACGTTTGCGCGCAGACGCGTTGATTAGTGGCGATAAAAAACGCGCTGGGAAATTATTGTCTGTGTCATACGGCGCAACAACCGAAAACAATCATACATACGGTGGTGTTATGCGGACTATGTTGACCAGTGCCAAGGGCGCAGCAGATATGGCTGCAGGCACAATCACAGCAAAAGACACAGATGTTTCTGTGGTAATAAGCGCGGTCTTTGAAATCAAGTAAACAAATGAATGATATTGTCGCGGACTTTTTGAAGTATTTATCTGGGGTAAAAAAGTATTCGCCCCATACGGTCAGCGCGTATGAGATGGATATTTCTGACTTTTTGTGTTTTTGCGACAACTTTTTTGGTGCTACAGTTGATTTGAACACAATAAATAATGCCGACACCATTTGTTTTCGCGCGTATTTGGCTGACAGACAACGGCGCGGACTGTCTTTTAAATCGACGGCGCGTGCGTTGTCTGCGATACGCGGTTTTTATCGTTTTTTGGGCAAACATTTTAATGTAAAAAATGATGCGAT
>CALCEG010000087.1 GCA_937900435.1 uncultured Alphaproteobacteria bacterium | reverse complement strand
TGGAAAAATTATGACTTTCCCAGTGGTTGGCCCGTTCAAAGTCTTGCGCGCGGTGGTCGATTTCTTGTTACGCGAAGATGCGGCTGATGCAGAATATATCGAAGATAGCGACAAAACCGAAGATAAAGAAGAAGAATAAAAAATGGCAAAATTACGCAAACAAAATATCTTTAATACAACAACTGCCGCAATTAAATTTGTGGTGTTTTGGCTGTTGGTCGTTATCCAAGTGCCAATTATATTTTTATTACCACGCGGTCGATTGTCGGTTCGATATATGCCAATATTTATGTGGTTTTTATTGAAACTGGCCGGAATAAAAATTGTTGTTCATGGGAAATTGTCTGATAAAAGACCGTTATTGATTGTCGCTAATCATATTTCTGTGTTTGAATTGGCAACATTCCCACGCGTATTCAAAGGTAGCTTTATTGCAAAAAAAGAAATGGAAAATTGGCCACTGGTTGGTTGGATTTCAAAAAAATTTGGGGTGACTTTTGTTGACCGTCGCCCATCACACGCACACGACGCGCTGGCTGTGGTTCAGCGCGCGGTACAAAATGTAAAATACCCAATGATTCTGTTCCCAGAAGGAACAACAACCAATGGCGCATACGTCAAACCATTTAAAAGCACATTGTTTAATTTCATTGAAAATTCCGACATAACGGTTCAACCGGTTGCAATGCACTATCGTTATAAAGACGGCAGTGTTATTGACGAACAGACGATGGCGGACCATTTTGCATACTTTGATAACGCCAAGGTTGATATGGGCCCACACTGCAAGCGCGAACGCAGTGCCTTTGGTCAAGTATTTCACATAATGATGCTGGGTGGTTTTACTGTTGAAATCACTATGTTGCCACCCCCACCCCTGACGGGGTTAGATAGAAAACAAATCGCCGAAGTGCTGCAACAGCAAGTTTCGGAAACTTATATGAAATTAAAAGATAAAAAATAATAAATTCATTAAAATAAGAGTTCTAAAATGAAGATAGAAAATTTGTGCGCCCGCCGATTAATCGGCGACGTTTCTGGCGCGACAACTTATGGCCATAAAATGGCAATAAAAGGTGGCTATATCCACCAAACATTCCAAGGCGGATATACACTTACGCCATTGGGGTGGGGCGTTGTTCGCAAAATCGAAAATATTATTCGCGACGAAATGAATAAAATTGATGGCCAAGAATTATTATTGCCTGTTGTTTGTACCGCTGATTTGTGGAAAGAAACAAATCGATATGATTCTATGGACAATATCGCAAAATTCAAAAGCAGAACAGGAACAGATTATGTAATCTGTCCAACACACGAAGAAGTTATCACTGATTATGCGCGTTCTGTATTAAGGTCTTATCGACAAATGCCATTTATGCTGTATCAAATCCAAACAAAATTCCGAGATGAACTGCGCGTTCGTGCAGGACTAATCAGAACACGCGAATTTATTATGAAGGACGCTTACTCGTTCCACGAAACGCAAGAAGATTTAGACAAATACTACGAGCGCTGTTTTGACGCATACTGCAGATTGTTCAAACGTTGCGGTCTGAAAAATTTTGTAGATGTTCAGGCTTCATCTGGCGATATGGGCGGAAAATTTACACACGAATTCCAATTAATAACGGATATGGGCGAAGATACCTTGTATGTGTGCGAATGTGGCTTTCGCGCAAATAAGGAAATTATAGATGAAGATTCTGCAATATGTCCAAAATGTGCAAAAAAACTGAGTAAAGTTCGCGGTATCGAAATCGGACAGATTTTCCAACTGGGAAAGTTCTATGCAGAATCTATGAATCTGACATATACTGACGCAAACGGTGAAGAAAAAACACCAATTATGGGTTGTTATGGGATTGGTGTGACGCGTGTTATGGCCGCAATTATTGAGGAAAGTGCAGATGAAAATGGTCCAATATGGAATATGGAAACAGCACCTTTTGCCGTTGAGGTAATCGGTTTGCCAGATAACGAAAACAAAACATTTGAATTGGCAGAAAAAATCTATAATGACTTGAAAAAATTGGGGGTTGAAGTTTTGCTTGATAATCGAAATGTGCGAGCAGGCGAAAAATTTGCAGATGCGGACTTGATTGCCGCGCCAATTCGTTTAATTGTTTCTTCCAAGAATTTGGCAAATAATTCTGTTGAAGTAAAATATCGTGTAAATGATATCGATACTTCCGATTACAAAACATCTTTTGGATTGGATACTGTTCTGTCAGAAATAACGGAAACCATATCAAAAATGTCTGGTAAATAACTAAAAAGCGTATACAATATGTGACGAAATAATAAAAAAAAGAGAATAGAGATGAAAACAGCTATAACACCAACGCGTGCAGAAAACTTTAGCGAATGGTATCAAAACCTGATAGTCGCTGCCGATTTAGCAGAAAATGCACCTGTGCGTGGATGTATGACTATTAAACCATACGGTTGGGCAATTTGGGAACTGATGCGCGATGAAATGGACAGACGTATCAAGGCACATGGTGTGCAAAATGCAAATTTCCCACTGTTGATACCAATCGACTTTTTTAATAAAGAAGCCGAACATGTCGCAGGTTTTGCCAAAGAATGTGCAGTGGTTACGCATCACCGCCTGAAAATGATTGATGGCACGTTGCAACCTGACCCAGATTCGAAATTAACAGAACCTTATATAATACGTCCTACGTCCGAAACTATCATTGGCGAAGCAATGTCCCGCTGGGTTCAGTCTTATCGCGATTTGCCGTTAAAATTAAATCAGTGGGTAAATGTTATGCGTTGGGAAATGCGTCCGCGTATGTTCTTGCGTACTTCTGAATTTAATTGGCAAGAAGGACATAACGTGTTTGCAACACACGAAGAAGCAAATGCAGATGCACGCAAAATGCATAAAATGTATGGTGATTATATGCGTGAAATACTGGCAATACCGTCTATTATGGGCGAAAAAACCCCAGAAGAACGATTTGCAGGTGCCGACCATACATATACACTGGAACATATTATGCAAGATGGTAAAGCACTGCAGGCTGGGACTTCGCACGATTTGGGTCAACATTTCTCGAAATCGTTTGGTATTCAATTCTTGGGTACGGATGGAAAGTTGCAGCATGGTTGGACAACATCGTGGGGAACAACAACGCGTATGATGGGGTCTATGTTTATGATTCATTCCGATGACGATGGGTTGGTTTTACCACCAGCGGTTGCGCCTTATCAAGTTGTGATTATACCTATCACGCGCGAAGAAACCGCAGATGCACTGAATTCTTATTCGGAACAGTTGGGCGATAAATTGCGCGAAATGGGCGTTCGTGTCTTGGTTGATACAACAGATATGCGTGCGCCAGACAAAATGTGGAAATGGATTAAACGTGGTGTTCCACTGCGCGTTGAAATCGGTGCACGCGAAATGGAATCTGGAATGGTAACGATTACACGTCGTGATATCGGACGCGAATCAAAACGCACAGTTTCTGTTGATGAACTGGTCGCGATGGTTAACGATATTATGCGCGACATTCACGACACTATGGTTGCACGCGTTGAACAACGCAATCGTGAAATGATACACGATGTTGCAGACTTGGATGCGTTGGACGCTGCGTTGGCGGATGGCACGATTGGATTTTTCCGCATCAAATATGAAATGACAACAAATGAAAGATTTGATGAATTGATGGAGAAATATAAAATTACTCGTCGCTGTTTGGACGATAGCAATCCAGATTATGTGTTCGTAGCAAAATCTTATTAGAAAAACGGGTTTTTACCCGTTTTTTTATTGCGTAATTTAAGGAACTTATACGACTGGATTGTTGCGTTGCTTGCTAGCAATAACAAGAGTTTTTAAGATTTAGGATTTTTTTGTTTTTTTGGGTGTGTGTTTACCCCTGCGGGGCACCGAATTCCCACCTTCGTGGGAATGATGTTTTTTATTCTAAGGGTTACGCCAACATAGCGTTTGTATTCGTGTGTGCCAGGGCAATGGCGATTGCATCGGCTTCGTCTGGGGATTTAGGCTTAGCAGTCGGCAACAATATCTGTACCATTTTATCAATCGCAGATTTGTCCGCGTGCCCTGCCCCAGTTAAAGCCTTTTTAATCTTGTTCGGTTCATATTCAAATACCGGAATACCGTTGTTCGCGACCGCAACAATCGCAGCAGAACGCGCCTGACCCAACAACAATGTCGTTTTGGGGTTCTGATTAACAAAGATTATTTCAATACTACATTCATCAGGTTGAAACGTTTTACACAATGCATCCAATTCATGAAATATGGTCAATAACCGTTCGGACATTTCTTGCTTTGGTTTTGGTAATATTACACCGCTGGCGATATATTTGCGCGAAGAACCAGCGGTATCAACCACCGCCCAACCTGTATGTAATAAACCAGGGTCAATACCCAATACGCGCTTTGTCATTTTCTGAAACTTATTTTGCTGACGGCATCATAGCCAAAGTATTTGTTTATGCGTTTTATTATCTCTGCTTGTTGATATGACAACTGTAATGTATACGCAGGATTTGTTGGTCGGATAACAATATTAAACGTATTATCACGATTTTTCTTAATCGCAGCCAAGGTTGCCACAGTCGCAATATCAGCCCCCATTATTTCCGCCCAACGCGCCTGTAAATCAGAATCAGATGCACGAATACCAAACGCGCGTATCAAACCACCCAGCGCACCTGCAATGGTCTGGGGGCGCGAATGACGTTCTGTTAACTTTTTACCTTGTTGGTTTGACATAGACATATTCTTTTGGCATCAAGATAAACATCTGACCCTGGGCATGTTGACCTTGGGCAAATTTATAGGCTTCGTCCCCCTTGCCAAAGAAGATATCCGCACGAATCCAGCCACGAATGGCACTGCCTGTATCCTGGGCAATCATTAGTCGGCGGAATGGACGACCGTCTGACAAATTAGTATTCACATAGACTGGCAACCCCAATGTGTATAACGTATTGTCCATTGCGATACTGCGAATCTTGGACAATGGGGTTCCCATCGCGCCAATCACATCAGGTGGGACAGATTCATAGAAATATACATAACGCGGATTCTTGTAAATTACATCTTTGGCCAATGCCGGATTTGCCTTAAGATGTTGCCATACAGCCTCGGACGAATAGCCGCCAGATGGACGTATGCCACGATTGCGTAATTCTTCGCCAATTGATTTAAACGGCATATCGTTTACAGCGGCGAAATTTAGTTTGACGTCTGTGCCGTCTTCCAGTCGCAAATTCCCAGAACCTTGGATTTGAATATTTTGAACATCGACAATGTTCGCCCAGTACAAAACGCGCCCAATCTGTTTTTCAACAATTTCTTTCTTTGGTACACCCTTGTATTGGCGACCATCTGTAGGTAATGCCATCAATGGTTCGTTACATTGTGCGGTCTGGGTGCGACACGCAGGAATCACAGGCGAATAATAACCAGTGTATGTTCCTTTGTCCCCACCGTTTTCGTTGTATATCTGGTACGGCTGAAAATGCGATTCAAACCACGCGCGCACAGTCGCAACATCTGCGGACGCAGACGGCAGCATACGGCACTTTTCTGCGAACAATTCCCTGTCCGGGATTACACGACCGGCGTATTGAATCTTGGCCTTGCAAGAATTACGAAACGCCTGAAGCGCATAACGCACATCATCATCACGCCAACCGAGTAATTCACTGAAACTAACCCTGTGAAAATTTGATGGTAATACGGAATTGTTGCCGGATACAGTTGGCGTGGAAACATCACACGATGTTAAACATAGCGCAACAATGCCACCCAAAATAGAACGAACAAAAAAATTTTTTTCAAAAAAATTCATATTTTTCCCAAGCTCCCTCTTGTAAAACATTTTTATAATGCTATATTAACATAAAACGCGGACCAAAGTCCAGACTTTACATTTGCTAAAATCAAAGGAGATACAAAAATGGCAAAATTTAATATTATTTCACAGTTCTTGAAAGACTTTTCATTTGAAAGCCCAAATGTACCAGAGTTATTCTTTAAGTCGGACAACGGTCAGGCAAAATTAGAAATCAATATCGATATTCAAATCAAAGGCGCAGAAAACAACTTGTTTATGGTTGATTTGATTGTAAAAGCACATTCAAAACTGGAAAAAGACGACAAATCTATATTCTTAATCGAAACAACATATTCTGGTCTGGTACAAATGGAAGAAGAAAAAGACGAAGAAGTAAAAAAACGCACACTGTTAATCGATGTACCAACATTATTGTTCCCAGCTGTACGCGCGTTGATTACACGCACAACATCAGAATCTGGATTCCCAACATTTACAATGCAACCTGTGGACTTTGCACAACTGTATGCACAAAAACAGGCAAAATAAGAAACTCCCTATCAAACAAAAAATCCCCAAATGGGGATTTTTATTTACCAAAAATAAACTCTTCATTTTGTGATAATTTTATTATCGCGTCCATATCGTCTGTATCGGATGTACGTTGTCGCTTTACCTTGCCACAAATTTCACATTTATGCGTTATAACAAAACGCACACCATCAGGCGCAACAGATACCGGACGCATCATACCACCACACGTTGCCGCCCGATCCCCCGGATTTTCATCAACGTGGCGCGACCATAAACAATGCGGACAATGATTGGTGTATCCATTACCACGAACAACTGCGCCACAATGGGCGCAGTTAAAATCTTCGACTGTTTTTGTAAAGCCTTTCATTATATCCCCAATGCGTTGCGATACATCTGGGTTAATTCATCTGCTTCGTCCAGTTCATCTGGGTCCAGTTTGCGCAGACGTATCATCTGGCGAATGTATTTTGGATCAAAGCCTGCGGATTTAGCCTCGCTATAAATTTCTTTGATATCGGCGGCGATTGCAGCAGTATCTTCGTTTAATTTTTCAATTCTTTCAATTATGCTTAATAATTGTTGGTTGTCGATTGCACCATGATTTGCTTGTTTCATTTTCTAATTCCCCTTGTTTATTTATAAAAATTATGATATATCATTATTCGAAAAAATCAAGAAAAACAAATCCGAAAAAATCAAAGGCTGTATTATGAATAAATTTACAAAAATTACCGCATCAATTGGTCCAAAGTGCGAAGACCGCAAAACATTAACACAAATGATACAGGCTGGGGTTAATGTTTGCCGATTAAACTTTAGCCACGATACAGGCGACACACAGGGTAAAAAAATCGATTTAATTCGCGAGATTTCTGATGAATTGAATATACCTGTGGCAATTATGATTGACCTGCAGGGGCCAAAACATCGTATTGGGAATTTTGAAACCGAAGATAAATACCCACTGGAAATCGGACAAACGTTTACTTTCGATTCGAATCCTGCCCCTGGGAACGCGGAACGTGTGTACTTGCCAGATACAGACGTGTTGTCTTCGTTGCGCCCAGGCGACAGAATATTGCTGAATGACGGAAAAATTGAAATGAAAGTCGAAACAGCAACACCAGAACGCGTGGACGCAATTGTTGTGCGCGGAACTGAAATATGGTCCAGACGTGGATTTAATCTGCCTGATACGGAAATCGATACGTCTGTGCTGACAAAAAAAGACCGCGAAGACCTGGAATATGCGATTACAAAAAAACCAGACTATGTCGCAATATCGTTTGTGCAAAAACCAGAAGACGTTTCAGAAGTGCGCGACTTTATCACGCAACGTACATCGCACCCAATTAAAATTATCGCAAAAATCGAACGTCCAAACGCCGTTGAACGTGTGGCAGAAATCGCCGCTGCTGCCGACGGGATTATGATTGCGCGTGGCGATTTGGCGGTCGAAGTGCCATTCGCAGAAGTGCCCGCGATATCACGCCATATCATTCGTGAATGCAGAAAGATGAATCGCCCTGTGATTGTTGCAACACAAATGCTGGGAACAATGATTAACAGCGAATTTCCAACACGCGCAGAAATTACAGACGTTGCAAACGCCGCTTATCTGCGCGCGGATTCAACAATGACCAGCGAAGAAACAACAATGGGGATTAATCCTGTAAACGTTATCAAAACAATGTACAGTATTTTGGCATACGCGGACTGTGATGCAATCGCAAACCCATACGATTGGTCACGCGTGGAACACTTGCCAGAAAACGACTGGTCACGTTCGGTTGCATCAATGGCGTATTTGAACAAGGCGTCTGCAATCGTTGTTTTTGCACGCGATACGATTACAGCGACTCAGATTTCGTGCAGAAAGCCCGACATTCCAATTATTGCTGTATGTAATGAATCTGTGGTTGCGAACCAGTTATGCCTGGTACGCGGAATATTCCCAATATATGATACCGAACTGTTTGGTATGCGCGATGCATTTAATTCTGCGCGCAAATTCAATATTAATTCAGGAAAACTGGTTATCGTGGACGAAGATAAAATTAGCCTGCGAACACTGGATTAAGGATATAAAACACCCCAGTTTAATTGGGGTGTTTTTTTATAGAAAGATTATTCTGCCCTACCCTCTTCATATCACCCACAAAAATTTTCACTTTTTGCGGAGCCCGATACGGGCGGTGGGAATTAAAAAAAAGAACCAAATGTGGGTGGTGGGAATTGAAAGAGCCGAGTGTGGGCAGTGAGGATTAGAAGAAAGAAACAGAAAATTGTTTAAATTCCTTGAAACTTAAGCTCTTTCGTCATTCCCGCGAAGGCGGGAATAACGTGTTCCACAGGATATTTATTCAATCGAATAATTAAGTTCCGAGGTTTTTTGTTTTTTATCCCTGCGGGGCACTTCATACCCGCCTGCGCGGGTATGACGGCGTGTGTGAGTCGCAGGGCCCGATACGGGCGGTGGGAATTAAAAAAAAGAACCAAATGTGGGTGGTGGGAAT